>CAZUUL010000007.1:0-18108 GCA_964623155.1 uncultured Gammaproteobacteria bacterium | reverse complement strand
CTTAACCGCGCCAAATACTATCTATACAAGGGGGTGAATCTTGCGAGACTTTAGACTCTATCGTATACAATTCGACCTAGCTCTTTGGCAGGGACTAGCTTTCTCACAGTATCTTCTACCTGTTGCTTATTAGTATGTGCCGCGATGACTACCGCCCCATACAGAGTAAAATGTAATGTTTTAATACCTAATTTCCGATATTCTCTTTTATACGTTTTTGCTTGTAGGAGGCCGCGGTGATAAAAATAAACTGGCAAGTATTTTTCTTTATTCTTATGGATCAGAATTTCAAGTTCTTCTGTGTAAAGCTCCAGATTCTTCTCTGACTGGAGATAAAATTTGATCTGACCAATATCCTTGTCTTCCTTATTGACTGTTTTTGTAAATGGAAGTGTGGTAATGAGACCATAGGTAAGTTCTGCCTGCTGGCAGGCTTCGCGAATATCGCGACTCATATTGCTACCAAAATAAATACCTGAACCGTAATATAGTCCACATGTTGTGATTGCGCCTTCAAACGGAAGAAGGACAGTATCTACTATCTGTGGCAATGCCTGCTTTGGCCACATTTCATCAAAAACACTTACCAATCCTTTTACCAAATATGGCTTTTCATCCTTGCCTATGGACAGAAACACTGCTCCGTCTTTGACATACTTCACGACATAAAATTTATGTTGATAATGATAGTGTTGCCACGAGCGAATTATACCAACTTTGCGATTATCGAGTTTTCCAGACTCCAAATATTCATCAAACACTTCTGGGTGAGACCAAATGTATTTAGCGATTTTGCCGGCATCTTCTTTGCCGGCATCTTCAGTATTGATACCTTGGTGAAAATTTTTGCCTACCATTTTCGCTACAAGTTTATGCTGTTCATTGGTATATTGAAGCAACCCAAACCACAGGTCATAAAAAAGAACTATTTGATCTGGTGTTAGTTGCGAAGATGTGCGTTGATTAATCATATTCAACTGTCCGTCCTTTGAGCTTCGCTTCAAATGGTGTTTGCAGATTGTCTTGCAGAGAAGTCAAAAATCCCACGCGGCACTCTTCTTCATCATAGCAATCAACAGTAGCCTCCTCTATCAACGAGTCAAGATCTTTTTGTTGCTTCATATTTTATATTCCTGTCTTGGATTATCTGGGAAATTAACTTCGTCAAATAGGACGTACAGGGTTGGAGTGATTTTGTAACAGACATGACCATCCGTTCCATCAAGAATTGCATTCACACGTTCTGGTTTCATTCCATAACGCTTTGCATAGTATTTCATTCCTGGCTTTGCTTCATTCTTGTTTGTTAATTCTTTAGCAACACCTTGAAATTGAATACCTCGTACCTTATCACCAGGAGCGTGAGACAAAACAATTACTCCAGCGACTTTGTCATTGTTTCTTATTTCCTCTGAGTGACGGCGTGATGGTTTTGAAATCCAGTAAAGATTTAGTTTCTCATCAAAAGCAAAGTAAACTGTACATGCCCAAGGTTGATTATCCTTCGCAGTAGCAACCTGGAGCATCTTTACTTCCTTAAGATAGTCTTCAATTAATTTTCTTAGTTTCATATTTGTAAGTTTATATTGTTTTTAGGCTTATTCCGCCGTCAACCACAACTACTTCACCAGTCATGGCATCGTTTTTAACAATTGCGACAGCCATTTCAGCAATCTCTTCAGGCATAATCATTCTTTCAATCAGTTGTTCTTTACCGCTCGTTTCAAAATCTTCTTCGCTTGTGTCTATCCAGAGAGGAGTTTTAACATAGCCTGGCGCAATTGCGTTTACTAAAATTTTGGGAGCTAAGTTTTTCGCTAATGTTTGAGTAAAATGGCTAACTGCGGCTTTTGATGCTCCATAAGCTGGAAGGCCTTTCCAACAAGCTTTTCCTTCGGCGTAAATTGAGGAAATGTTAAGTATCTTGCCTCCATTTTTCATTAATGCCACAGCATTTTCAGTACAGAGCACAACTGAGAATAAATTTACCTGAAAAACTTCCTTCCAAACTTTGGTATCAAAAAGATCTCTCGGTCTATTTATTCCTGCGTTATTAACTAAAATATCTAGAGTTTTAAATTTTTCTTTAGTGATCTCGAAGAGTTTTTGAATGTCATCTTCTGAGTGCATGTCTACTTTGACCGCTAAGGCTTTAACTCCTAGCTTCTCAACTTCTTTAACAATATCTTCTGATTCTTTTCTCTTCGAGTTATATGTAAAAACAACATTAAAACCTTGGCGAGCAAAGGCCATAACGATAGCTTTGCCGATTCCACTACTTCCTCCAGTTACTATAGCGATTTTGTCTTTTAGTTTCATAGTTTATTCATGTTTTAATATCCCTCCCACAACCCTATGCCAAAATACTTTTTCTCCTTTATAAAAAATTTCTTCATACTTTCCGCCTCCTGCATAAGTTGCCTTCCCAGCTCTATCTACAAAATCAAATAATTCTTTTTTATCTACCATATATTATTAACCCTACAAACGAGTAGTTAAAGTAATACGGGTGACAAAAATCCTTTTCTTTCCTGGAATTTTTTTGAAATAACAAAAGCTTGAAGTATTCCAATCTCAGATGACAATGTTGAAAGTTTTAAGAAATCTTGTTGAGTTCCAGTTAATTTTATCTCAAACGCTGTATCCTTATCCAGGATCGCATCAATTTCGGCAGTATTGCGAATGTTTAAAAAACTTACCTTACCAAACCCAGATAATTGATTAATAACAGCATTTTCAAATACTTGTGCTTCGCTTACTTGTCCAATCACATTTAAAAGCCCTGTATCGGTGAAGTATACCTTTTTCCCTCCAGCTACAGCTCGATCGATACTTTTGCTAAACCTTGGTAAAAGCCTAATAAAAAATGCACCTTGTAAGAATTCAAGAAATCGATACATCTTTACGCGATCTATAGAGAGCTCACTTGATAAGCGGGTTACATCAAGCATTGAACCAACTCGGGGTACGAGCAGTAAAATCATGTCGCGAAGCTCACGAATGTCTGAGTAATCTGATAAAATCTTAATATCCTTTTCAAAAAAAGAGGCGAAAATATTTTTGAGTACCATTACTTTTGTATCCTTATCTTCTGTTGTTACCACTTCGGGAAAGCCACCATAGGTAATGAAATTCTCGTACTCTGCAATACGTGCTTTATGGGTAAAAATGCTATTTTTCCGATACGCGTCCTGCAAACTAAAATTTTGAACTTCCTTCAATGAGACAATATCTTTAAAATAAAGATACTCGCCAAAACCAAGAGGAGGCAGTTCATACAAGAATTTTCGACCGGATAATGATTCAGGAAATAGATTTTTTAGATAGAAACTGGATGACCCTGTTAAATAAAATTTAACGCTGTGATGGTCAACAAGATACTTAATGACTTTCGTAATCTCGGGGAAGTTTTGAATCTCATCAATGAATACTGACAATTTACCTGATTTTTTCCCCATATCGATGAGTCTTTTATAGATTACCTTGTAATCTTCATCTTCAAAGACTTTTTGATCGAGCGGATTGTCAAAATCAAACCACAGCTTTGGCTCTTTTACTTCCTCGTATACCTGACGCATTAGCGTTGTTTTTCCGACCTGCCTCATCCCAGTAATAAGGAGTGCATTTTTGTGATGTAGATGCTTTACTAATTCGTAATATAAGAGCCTCTTTTTCATGGTTCGATTATACTCACCATGACCCTGAGTTTATCGAATGGGTCATAGTGTAAACTTATTATTACAAATCTGCGCAGATTTGTAAAGTCCATTCTACATTGGTATATTGAAGCAACCCAAACCACAGGTCATAAAAAAGAACTATTTGATCTGGTGTTAGTTGCGAAGATGTGCGTTGATCAGTCATATCCTATTTATGTTCCATTTTCCCACCTCCGATAGGCAGCAAGCCATTCAGATCCTCTGACTATCTGATCAATATCCAGGTCTAAAATATCAACCGAATAAGTCGCTTCTCTGTCTTTTATCTCTGCCTTAATTACTCGATCATCGCCATCAATATCCACAACTTTAACTGTCCTGCCTTTGAGCTTCGCTTCAAAAGGAAAATTAATTTATAGTCCTTAATAACTTTCCTAGTTGCATAATGAGTTTTTCTTCGGTCCTATAAAGACCACTTCAAATAAAATTTTGTCTGGAGACTCAAACATAATTTGGTAATAGGTTTCATCGTCTTTGGAAGTAAACTCAGGTCGATGTCGTGGGGTATCAAACAACATTGTAACTTTATTTTTCTCTAAATAATCCTTTACTTCATTAACATTTCTCATGTTATCCACAATGACACTCCACCCCATGAAGGCCAATAATTCTCTGTAGAAAGATACGTTTTGAAAATCGATGTTTATTTGCAGATGATAAAGATATGATTTCATTGTGCTTGTATTCTATCAAAAAATAGGCCTATTCGTCGCTGCTATTTGACTTCAGCGGTGGAACAAAAGGAACAAAAAGAATATTAATAAAAATACCGCCAAGCAGGGAGAATATTTATTTTGATCGCATGGCTCTCAAACTCGTCTGTCTGGTCAAAAGTCAGAATAGTTCCTGTGTTCAAGTCATACATTTCACAGGTCTGAACTAAACCTTTTATTTCGCGCTCTTTTGTCTGTTCATCCGCAAGATCATATGCAACTTGAATGGCCGCAATTACACGTCCTTTTTCGATGATGACAAAATCACATTGACTACCGTTTTGAACATACGCAATATGTTTTCCTTGTTTAAATAGTTCAAGCATAAGGGTTGTCTCCAATAATCTTCCTTTATCTTGAGCCAGCTTAAAATCAAGCGCTGTTCCCAGACCCTGATCAATCACATAGCTCTTCTTTTGAGAGAGTTCTGTCTTTATCACAGAGTGGGTATATTTCGGAATAAATCGAGTAAGATAAATTGCCTCAACGTATTGTTGATACGCGTATATTGTATCTTTACTTATCTTATATCCTTGAGATTTGAGTTCATTGTAAATTTTATGAACACTGAACTCTCCGGCACTACTGCTTATCACTCGTTTACAGAAATATTTGAGAATTGCAGCTTGTGAGATGTGATAGCGTTCGATAAGATCTCTCAACACCATCACATCAAGATATCCTTGGAGAATCTTATTTTGTAATAGCTCATCTTTCTGTACTACTTCAGGAAATCCGCCTTGATACATAAACGTTTTAAAAAGGTTGGCAAGTTTTGCTTTATCTGAACTTTTATGGGGATTTACCTTGGGGGCAACGATATCGATAAATTCCCGAAAAGATAATGGATACAGTTCAAACGTAATCGTTCTTCCACGCAAAGCTGTAGCAATTTCGGCAGAGAGAAATGTCGCATTAGACCCGGTAATAAACACACGCTTACTTACCGTGTTATACAGCCGGGTAATAAATTTCTCCCAGCCTGAAGCTTCCTGAATCTCATCAAAGAAGAAATAACAATCAGCCAGATCAATATCAGGATATAATTCTCGATAAGATTGTAAAATAAGATCGAGCTCTTCTGTAGTTAAATTCAATCGTTCATCTTCAAAATTCAGGTAGAGAATGCGCTCTGAGGATACCCCCTGCTTCTTGAGTTGCTGTATCAAATGGAATAGATGATATGTCTTTCCACTGCGCCGAACACCAGCAAGCGTAATGATTTTTCCGCTATCCATGGGGATAGTTAGTTTTCTCGGCCATATCTTGGGAAGTTCCTGAGATTGGTTGTCAGAAATGATAGTTTTGAGTAAATCTTTCCTGTTCATAAGGAAATTATAGACTAAAAGTTTCCTCCTGTCAAGGAAATAACTCGTTAATTACTATCTTTGTGCTGGGGAGGAGATGTTGACCATCCAGTGGACGCCGAATTTGTCAGTGAGCATTCCGAAGGTATCGCCCCAGAATTGTTTTGCAAGGGGCATGTCTACTTTGCCGCTTCATACATATTTTCTACCTGCAGTAGGTTATTATGTAGGTCCAATAGTAAGAAAGTAGCTGCCAACTGGCTTTTATTTTCCCTTCAAAACGTAGTAGGTTGCTCTGCCTTTGCCGCGTCTTTCAATTAATCCCAGTTCAATCAACTTTTGGAAGTCAAGAGCACGTGTTGCCTTTGCTCGGGAAGTTTGTGTTGCATAATCACTATCATTAATAAAGCCTCGCTTTTGAATAAACTCAAGAATTTTGAGATGATATGATTGTAGTTCGGTTTCAGGGCTTACCGCAATTTCTGGCAGTAATTTTTGTACTCGCAAGAGTTCATCGATGATCCCTTCAGTGAAGTATTCAAGCCAGTCAGTAAAATCTATTTTACCTGCCTTGCCGGCAGGCAGGTCTACCAGTTCATAATAATTGCCAAATTCTCCCACAGTCTGAAAGTATTTCCTGACATTTTTATTGTAATAGTTTTCAAAACTAAAAAAGTTAAAGGTATTGAGCCCCATTTCTGCAAGTAACACTTTTGTCGCAGGTCTGGTTGTTCTGCCATTGCCATCCATAAAAGGATGGATAATGACAGTCTGCTTATGGAATATACCGGCAAGAATTAGAGGGTCTATGGTGGCTCTATTGTTATGTATAAACTCAATTAACTCTTCTGTCATGGGTTTTACATCCTTCACATCGGGTGGTAGGTATAGCATTTGACCAGTTCGCGGATCATTGACAACAACAGGTTTTTTTCTAAGTTTTCCCGCCTCAAACTTGGGCAGTAAGCTGTAAGTTACCTGTTTTTGAATTCTAAGAATAAGATTAAGGGATAGTTTAACTTTTCCCTCTTTAAGTTGCTGATTCAAATCTTGTAATGCTTGATTGTAATTTAACACTTCTTTCTCGCTATCTCGAAGATGAGCAGGTCTTGATTTAAGGATCTTTTTGACTTCAGTTAACGGAAGCGGATTTCCTTCAATACTTGTCGAAGCGTAGGTTGATACCTCGCGGGCGCTTCTTTCCAGTTCTAAAAGCACTACCCTGGGAAAGCGTTTATTATTCAGTTCATTAACAAGACTATTAATTCTTTTAATATGTGCTAAGAGCTGGTCGGTAATAGTATAGCGAGGCTGAAACATAGGTAGATATAGACGAATTATAGACGAATTACAAATTTGAACTTAGCTCCATGACATTAGCGCATTTGGAATGTTGTTATATAAATTACTTGCAAGGCCTCGCCTTGCGAGGCTACGGTATCAAACATCTTCTCATCGAAGGAGACTAACTAAGTGTACCAAGGTGTAGTCTCATTTCCACTTCCAAGGTGGAAAGTTTCATTAAAAATTCATCTTAAATTTTTCCACCTGCAGTCTCTAAAGTAACTTCTAAACCTGGTATTGGTTCATAATTAACTCCTCTCGCAATTTGCCTGGCATCTTTTTCAAGAGGAGAAAATCTATACAATAAAGATATAGCGAGTTCTTTTGCTGCAATCGGAACGGTAAAACTGGAAGTTATAAAGGGCCAACCCAATATTGGTTGATTATCAAAAACAACAAGTTTCCAACCAACTGCGCTAGTAAGTAGCGAAGCTGCAAATGTAATCTTTAGTGCTTTGTTAGTTTTAACAATGAGCCTATTCCTCGCTTCAACTACTTCTGGATGAAAAACTTGTTGTAGCACATGCTGATACTCATGACGAAACACAGAACAGAGCACTTGGTAAGGCACTTGATGTCGAACTTCAACAGGAAGGCCCTTCGGAACACTAAAATATTTAATACCATATTTAGTAATAGAGGGAAAGAGCTCGACTAGATTAATAGAGACAAGATGACGATCAATCTCCTTGAGATCTTCATATAATCCTACATATGAACCATCAATATTATTTGTCTTTGCGAATTTTGCTGTTTCAATAAATTTTTTTTTAACTTCAGGATTATCATACCTACTAGCAAGCTCTGAAAAATAGTCTGATGGCTTTTTGTTGAAATTAAACAAAATTTTTCCGGCTATTTCCCGAGCAGAAGTTTCTGGAACCCCCTGTTTTGTTGCAAAATGCACAAAATATTCACGAAGGGCTGCTGGCTTGAGCGCAATTTGTATAGGTTCATCTTTATATAAAGAATCTATTCGAATAGTTGGTGCTTCCTCTTCTTCCAGATGTTGTTTCCCAGCAATTGTTTTTTCTTGTAATAGATGCCATATTTAATGTGTTTTATCAACTTTTGTAGGCACGATCCATCCTTTCCCTTCCCGCCCCAAATTGGACAATCTCAGCCCCAAGTTACCTGGTCTCCACGTTCAAAGCCTTTGAATAGGCTAAGCCATACGAGCTCTAGAGTTAACTTTCTCGTTGATAGGGGTAATTCCACCTTAATTCCACCTGGGAGGTGGAATTGTATTGACACCTCGGGATAAACATTTTTGGCTATGGCCCTTAAGCGCACGAAGGGCTCAGAACCTTTGCATGGGCTAAGCCGTAATGGAGCCGGCCCATGCATAGTTTGCAAATTTCGGAGACTTGTGCCTGCCTACCAATCTAAAATCAGACACTCCAGCTCTTGAAGCCGTATGAATCAAGTGGCTCAAATCTCCTTCTACTGGAGTTTCTTTAGCTTCGATTGCAAGATTACCATCTAAAATAAAATCAATTTCCTGCCCGGTTTTTAGAGCGTAATATTGAATCTGCCCAACTCGTGCAAGCTGATTGAAAAGCGTGTTTTCGAACTGGGCTCCACTTGATAACTCTGCTAACGTATTAGCAAGTCCCGTATCACAAAAATAGAGTTTTCGAGTCTTTACTATTTCCCGATCAACACTCTTGGTAAAAACAGGAACAGTCGTGATCAGATAGGTTTTCTCAAAAAACGAGACGTAATTGGTCACAGTAGGACGGGATAAGCCTACAAGTTGCGACAGTTTTGTATACTCCACCTTGCTGCTCACTCTTCCAGCCAAAAGCTTTGCCAGAGCATATAAATTTCTTTCGTCAGAGAAATCAGCCAGTGAGCGGATATCAATATTTACATACGATGCCATAATATCCGATAAAAGATCCCGTTTTTCGGCTTCAGATTGGGCCAATACCACCTGGGGGAAACCACCAAACCGGATGTATTCTTCATAATAAGCAGACAGACGATTGTACTCTAAAATATTGAATTTTCCTTTCCTCCAATTAGTCTGTGAAAATGGAATTTTTTTGAAAGTAAGAAATTCGCCAAAATCTAGCGGGTGTAACTCAAAAAGCTTCTTTCTTCCGGACAAGGATTCGGAAAACAAGTTCTTGAGATAATATGAGCTCGAGCCTGTGACTATGAATTTGATTTTATGATGATCAAATAAGTATTTAATCGCACTTGAACTATCGGGGACTAACTGTATTTCGTCAAGAGCTACGATCATGGGTTGGTTGGCTACTAAACCTTGAGCAATGAAAGATTCACGGATAACCTCATAATTCTTTTGTTCAAACAGCTCACGGTTGTCAGGCCTTTGCAAATCTATATAGAGTGAGTTTTTGTTCGAAAGATCTGAAAGGAGCCGTTGAATCAAAGTGGTTTTACCGCTTCTTCTGATACCTGTAAGAACGGTTACCAGGGGGCTTTGGGCATGCGCTAAAAGCTCCGGATAGATTTTTCGTGGGTAAAACATATGTAAATACCATTTTACATTAAGATTGACTTTTTGTCAAGTATCACTTGCAGTCTCTCAGCCGGAATCTATCGGAGGAGCTTATCCTGCTTGTGATGAACTTTTATGTTATCTGATCTAACTTCTATATCCTTCATAAGTAACTTATTCTACAAAACCAATATTCCTCTCAATCATCATAAGTAAACTTCTGTGATCTCATGCTTTTTAAAACCCTCCTTGATCTCAGCTACTTTATATGCTGAAAGAGAAAGTTTTTATAGAATAGATTTTTATTATGGGTAAATTTTTTTAACCTTGCAAGGTCTCTCCTTGTGGGGCTAACGGTTTGAAGTGAAAGAGGGAAAGATTGTGAAATCGGCCCTTCATAGAGCCGTAAAACCCTTACTCGCCAATGGATCAGTTCGAGTAAGACATTCTGGGCTCCCAGATGTTAAAGCACTTCGAACGGTATTTTATCGAAACAGAAGAGGAATTTCAACCGATATTTTTGTAGCTTTGCTAGTTATCAATTCATAATAGAAATTTAGGTGCACTGGAATGAAAATGAAAATAAAACTTCTAAAAAAGCCTCATTTTAGGCTCAAAAACAGTCTACCGTGATTTATTTTCAATGCCCTTTGAAAATAAAGTTGGGGGAACTTCCTGTCCAAATTTGGTATAAAATACTATCTTTTTCGCCCGCGTCCCTACTTTTCCAAGCAATCCTTTATCAACCCACGATTTCAACAGTCGAGACATTTTAAGTGTGTCATGTATCCCTGTAATATTTCTAGCCTCATTATTGGTTATTCGATAATGAGCATCTAAATATCTGCTTACTGTATCCCAATACTCCACTCTTTGAAGATTAAAAAGAACAAGCAATACAGAATTGGGACGGAGGGAAGGAGGTAAATACAGTGGTTCATATAAGTTATGCTCTTTCATCAACTTAAACATGCGATCTACTCCTTCACCAATATCTAGGTTTGGTGCTTCTTGAAAACGATTCAGGGTGCGCAATATCAATGGATTTCTAGCAAATCTTTCCAAGCGAATATTACTTACTGTAATATGCCCTGGATAACTTCCTGGGCTTTCCACCTCGATACGATCATCAAAAAACCTTATTTGTGTGTCATTTTGTATCGAATAGTTTCTATGAATAACTGCATTGGTAACTGCTTCTTGAAATATCCATTCAGGAATAATGAGAGATGATCTAAACGCCGACCCACGGAGTTTCGGTGGTGAATTTCTGACGATATTACGAAAATATTGTAACGTTTGTTCTATTTGGACTAGTAGATGACCCTCCACAGTTAATGGCCGACTGACAAAATTTGGAGTAGCGGAATAGGAAGGTTTAGTTCCGTAATAGTGGGAAATTTTAATTCCACATTTACTTTTTAAAGTTACTGAAGGATTCTTGCCAAAGAGGAGTATACCAGCTTTTGTCATAAAAAAAGACTTTCCCTCTTTAATAGCCAAACCATTATCCTTTAGAAATTGCCAATTATCTTGATTTTCACTATGTGTATCACGTTTATACTCATTTAATAAATCTAGGTTTAACTCATCAAGTGTATTCAATTGTGTTCGTTCATCTTCAAATCGTATCGCACCCTTCTCATATTTAAGTCGTACAATTTCAGTTGATCCAATTTTTACATTTTGTTTCCCTTTCCGCACTAATGTATCACCCTTTTTAAGTGAATGTACGTCATCGCTCTTTTTAACATTCACAACTAACAGTGCATCATTATTTTTTCTACTATTTACAATAGGCAACTCGAATTTGCTCCACAGCTTTAAAGTCGGATCAATTTCTTTGTCAATTAACTTTAAAAATTCCGAAACATTATCAGGATTTTCGCTAAGACCAATAAGCCTATGTGTGCCTTTTGCTTTTGTAGGGTCTTCCAACCCAATGACAATAAATCCACCAGCAGTGTTTGCGAGTGCTACGACAGTCTCGAGTAACCGTATAGGTTGAACTGCTGCTCGCTTACATTCAAAGGTCTGCCATTCTTTGGTATCTAAGAAAAGCTGTAAAATCTCCTGATCTGTCATATGTATAAGTGTATAGGAAGTAATTAGAAAAACTTATGAAATTCGATCCTGAAATGATTTAGTTTTATTTTGAAAAAAATTATTACACCTAGTCATTGTAGCAAAACTTAATACTCGATAACAGGCATAAAATATACGGACAGCACCTCACCCTCTCTGCAAAAAGAGGTTGTTAATACTGCTTATTTAGAATCTTTGTGGCTCAAAATCCATTAGTGCTAGCGAAATGGGCACTTTCCGAACGGCTTACTAGGTAAAATTTTAGAGTATCCTGATTTGGTTATTCAAGAAACACAGCAATTTTTAGTTGATGATTAGTCAGTCCACTGAAATTTAGATAAACACTACAGTATTAGTATCCTGTTTACTCAATAGGTATTGAAAATTTTATACTAGAGCTTATGCAAATTATGTTTTTCATATAGTTCTTTTGCATTTCCTTGGAAGAGTAATCCATTTACCCACCCAGATGTTACTTTATCTTTGAGTAATATGGATACGAATTCATCGATCTGTTCAAGATTCAAACGGTATTCTATGTTATTTTCATTTGTTGGTAATTTTTGGTATGAATAGTATTGTTTTCGAAAGTCAATGAAGATTGAGTACCCGCTTAAAGTGGGGTATCGCAAATCTTCAAACTTATTGAGTTTTTTAATAAGTGAGTTATATTTACTCAAGCTTTTTTCTGCTCTCAATCCTTTATATCGGCTCCACAGCTTCTCTAAATTATGGCCATAATGACGTTTCAAATGATCAGGGGAAAACTTTTCCAGAAGAGAAAATTTTAAAAGCATTTCAACAGCATGATGGAAAAGATTAAGAAGTAACAAAAATTAAGTGTCAATGACGTGCCATTAAATAACCTTACCGAATTATAGTTTATTAATATCATCAATAACGAACCTTGCTTCTTTTCTAGTCTCATTTGAATAATCGATTCCTACCTGCACATTGATATATGTTTTGTCTTTTTTATCAATTTCTGTCGTTAAGAAATCTACAAGATTTTTGTATAAGGTAATGATGTCTATATGAACTTTGCGTTTTTCAATGACATGATTTTTCCCATCCATTCTTGCTCCCCATTTAACTTTTCTCTGCTTGTATTTCGCGTAAAGCAACAAATCATTATGTATTAATGAGTTTCTAAACATCTGCCAGACTAAGCTTGAAGGTTTAATTCCTAAATCTTGTGATAAAAAATCCCATTTCGTCTTTCCGGATGCTTTTGAGACAGCTTCCACAACTGGAAATAATAGCCTTGGTCCGGACCAAAACCCTATCAGTCTACCATTGTTTATTAATGCTTTGGAATTATGTCTATTGTAATATTTTAGAGCTGATCCTGTTTCGTCCTGAAGCCTACCTAGAATATCTGAAAGATATTTGTACCTTCTGAACTTTTTAAATATTGGTTTACCGATGTCTTGTGTCATCGTTCTAATCTTTAATCTTTGAGATAAAAAAGGTGTAAATATCTTTTAATAGTTGCATATTTGAATCAAAATCAAAGTTGTCACCTTTTGAAGAAACGACCCCAAGCTTAGGAACCTTGCCCCAATACCATTCTTTCCCATGCTCATGGTATCTTCTTTCTTCTTTTAGGGTTGCAAGCTTGCTAAATAATGTAGGGGGCAAATCGAGAAGTAATTTCTGTTCCCTCAATAACGAGACTTCTTTATAGATGAAATTACAACACGTGAAGAAAAAATATTCATCACTGTGTAAAAGTCTAAGCGAATTATTGGCTAGTATATTTTGATTGAATCTAAGATTACCGTAGCGTTTACTTCTATTTTTAAGTCTTTTATGACATAGAGAAGCCGCATAGAATTTTTCTTCTAGTAAAACTAGCCTTGGAAAAGATTCTTCACTAAAAGATTTTATGACCTTGTTTCGAAGATTGGAATTTCCCCACGCTTTCCCAAATACTTTAAATAAACTCGTATCGTGAATCGAAACCATAAAACTGTTTCATCGATATCCAATTGGTTATAATAATAAGGGCCCTTTTTGGGTCAGGTTTGTTCCCTTTCATTGAGCAGAGTTGAACGTATTATATACTCCCAAATGGATTAACTTAACCATGTACCAAACGATACCTGGCTTTGCACCTACAGTTACTGGTAATACTTTTTCACTAGCGTCCCAAACTCTTCAATGATTGAACTTGGCACTTCAATCTTTCTAAACTCTTCTAACCGGACAAATTGCCAGGCATTATTTACCTATACATCATGACAAAACTCGGATTTTGGGGCGTCACTACCAAAATATGAGTCCTCTGCCATCTACTACTTAACTTCTCAATTGTGCGTATAAGCTCCTCTTGATCAGGCACTGATCTATATTTCACTTCAAGAAAACATAGTAGGTGATGAGCATTATTAAGAATCGCCAAATCAGGAGTAGATTCAATCGTACTTCCCTCACTAGACAAATGTTGCCAGAGCGAGCTTTTTCTATCTAAGTCCTGCATGATATTCTCATATCCAAGTTGCCGTACCACATAATCAGCTCGAGTAAGCATCTCTGCCACAATTGCTTCAGCCAATTTACCTTTGACCCTATCATCAGATTTTGCTTGATCAGTCCTTGTATCGTACTTTTTCATAAAGAGAGAGAAAATATCAGTAGAGCATTATACTATATACTTTAATCCGATTCGCTAACTGGAGAAGAAATAATCCACCCCTTCCCTTTACAGGTCAAACAGAATGCTTTCAACCCTGACCGACGATTGCCAAATTTATCAAAAAAGGTCTTGGTTGGAGCTTCTTTTGCTCCACCACAAACAGAACATTGCATGGCATTCTACGGTTCATGATTGGAGGAATATGTTGAATTATTTATAGACTTGAAATATTCCTGAAGCATGGTGCCACAAAGTTTCATTAGTATAAATTACTTCTATCTTTCCATTTATATGTATCGTCTTGTTTTTCAACCCTAATAAAAGTATGTTTCCTCTTTACCCAACGATTTTCTTCAACTCCATTACCCGCAATCCAACTATCTACGGTTATCAATGGTCTAACATCATAAGAAACAGCAAAAATATAGAGATTGCCTTCTTGGTTATGGGTTCGTATCGAATTTATTTTATAAGCACTTAGCCATAATGAAGCATCACAAAATCGTAGTGGCTTATAAAATTCTAACCACCTTTCAGCAACTTTTTTACCAACTGTTTCAAGTTGATTATTTGCTAGTTCGCTTTGTTTTACTTCAAATCCCGGAAAATCTTTTATACAAGTTTGCTTAAATCGTATAGTGAAAAAGCCAATCAGTAATAGTATAACTAATGTTAATATGATAATTGGAACTATAAATTTCTTCATACTACTGACAATTTTCTATTGAAGCAGTATCTTTCTTATCGTTCTTATTGCTATATTCCCCCGTTTTTTGTACTTGTTGCGCATCATTTAAATATCTTACAAGAAAACACTGTGCTTCTAGTAAAAGCATACCGCTACCTTCTTTACGAAACTGTATGTACCAACCGCCATGAGCTTTCTTTGTACGTATGGTTTTAGGTGGAAGGTTGTCACTTGGATAATCTTGAAGGGTTGAGTATTGTCTTTTTACAAGCGTAATTGCTTCGTTTTCGGTAAGGACTTTATTATCAGAGTTCTTTCTTATATCGTTAGCTATTATAAATGCGCCAGCCAACCAGGCAATTATTATTAGGAAAGTAACTTCTTTTTGTAGATTATTTTTTAGTAGTAGTTCTATGGTTTTTAGCAATAT
Organism: uncultured Gammaproteobacteria bacterium; assembly: GCA_964623155.1. GTDB lineage: Bacteria > Patescibacteriota > Microgenomatia > CAZUUL01 > CAZUUL01 > CAZUUL01. Next base: position 2,714 of record CAZUUL010000007.1, on the reverse strand, counting down.
AACAAGAACAGTCAGTATGATTACATAAGAAAGAAATAAATTTACCCAAGATACTTTGACTGAATCTTCCCACGGATTAAAGCTAAGGCAACTATATTGCCAAGGATAAGGTGGGTCTAATCTTGAAAAATCAACAGTGATAAATTCTAATGGCAAACCGCAGGTTAAGTTTTGTTCAGCCTTACTATATGCAGCTTTAGAAATAGAAAGAGGTGCTAGTAAAATAAGAAACGAAACAACCCCTACAAGAAAATATTTAATCTTCATATCAATATGAAGCTATTATAGCAGAAATTTAAGCCCATAACTTAACAATTAGTAAGGTTCTATCGTCGTAGGAATTAAGCTCCTTAAAGAAAAACATACAACAACTCAATGTAGCATTTTATGCTCGAAACGTGATGCAAAACGGAAAACCAGAGGATAAAAGAGATTTAATAACTACTGTTGGTGAGAACCTATGTTTGAAAGACGGGAAAGTAGAATTTAGCTTCAAAAAACCGTACGACGTACTCCTTTTACCTGAGTATCGTACTAATGTGCTCCCAAATTAAAACCTTCGCAAACCCCGAAGGAGAACAAGTTCCCTACGGGGCATGCTTTTGAAATTATTTTACCAAATCTGATACACAAATCCAAAAAGCGAAATCTGAAATGATGCGCCCCGCCACTATTTTTCTGGGGCAAAGGAGGCGGGGCGACGGACTCGCCCGCGCGGAGGAGGGGTCTGGGGAGGAATCCGCGCGGGCTTCGGCTTTCTTTTTTGAAAAAATCGGCGGCTATCTATAATGACTGTCGCAATTCAGACACTTTTATTTTTGCTTCTCTCGGCACATTTTCAAAATCCGTTTTTACATCCTCAATAAACCAATCACGAATTTCTAACGGGTATAAAAGTAATTGCGACAGCCCATTTATTTTATACCATATCGGATTATAAAAATTTGCATTACTCTCTTTCATATCTCGTGCCTCATTCCCATCGCCAAGCTTTGGCTCGCCGGAAACATAACGACAAAGATAGAAAAATTGTTCTGTGTTGTCGTCAAGAATGTGATGGTAAAGTAATTTTTCTATCTTTACTTCAAGTGATGTTTCCTCTTGCACTTCGCGCAAAACTGCTTGCTCAACAGTTTCTTCGTTTTCTACGCCACCGCCAGGAAAAACATGATATTCCTTCCCGTTGTTTATACGGTGCATGAGTAAAACTTTTCCATCCCTTACAATTATAGCGACAGCACGAATTCTTTTGGGGCTATTTGTTGTCATAACTTTTATGAATCTCGGAAGCAAGTTTTTTCAATTCTTCGGGGTCAGCCATTGGCCCACTTCCCGAAGAAATCCAACCCTCGTATTTATCAAACCAAAATTCTTTTCCACTCAAAACTTGCTTCCAAATACCTTTCTTTAGGTTTTCTGTTCCGTGAAGCGGAACAAGTTTAATATGCGCGTGGTCAATTCCCGTTCCTTCCATCATCAATCCAACTCGCCCAACATCGTCAAAATAATTTTCCAAGATATTCGCAACTTTTTTGGAAGCGATTATAAATCTTTTCAAAACATCGTCTGGCATTTTCAAAACATCGCTTCCAAAATGTTGTTTTGGGATAATACACGAAAACCCTTTTGTGTTTGGGTCAATAGCAAGCCAAGCCATAAATTCCTTGTCTTCCCAAAACAACCCTGGCGTTTTGATATTTCCAGCAGAAATTTCGCAGAAAATACATTTGTTGTCTTTTGTTGTCGGTTCGTATTTTGCCATAAAATTATTTTAATAATTCGTCAGCCGATACCTTAAGCGCATCAGCTAACTTTTGAATTGTCGCAAGGGTAGGATTTTTCTTGCCGTTCTCAATATTACTAATATAACCTCTATCAACCTCTAAAGCACGAGCAATATCACCTTGCGACATTTTCTTTTTGGCCCTGATTCGCTTCATATTTTGGCCTAATTTTTCGGAAGCTGGGTTCATATTTTTATAATCTTTTTAGCAACCGCTCCAACAAAAAGCCGATACGCTTTTCGTTGTTCCTTTTTATAAATATATGGAATGGCCAAAACAGATTTACATTTTGAGCAGGTCAAGTTTGGGATTTTGTTTATAGGAAGTTTTTGAAAATTTGCTAAATTTTCTGGCGCAAAAATTCTATCCAAGTAAAGACGCTTTAATGGGCCAGGGCCGTCTTTTTGATAAACAAGGATTTTTGCGCCACAATGTTCGCAAAGAACATTCAAAAACCGAGAGTATCCACCTCTCGTCTTGCGATATTTATCTGATTTGAACTTATCGGCCATATTATCCATATTTTACACTTTGTTATATTTACAGACAATGTTATACTAAAGTACACTATGGTATTTTCTTATTTTGTAACCGCCGATTTTTTCAAAAAAGAAAGCCGAAGCCCGCGCGGATTCCTCCCCAGACCCCTCCTCCGCGCGGGCGAGTCCGTCGCCCCGCCTCCTTTGCCCCAGAAAAATAGTGGCGGGGCGCATCATTTCAGATTTCGCTTTTTGGATTTGTGTATCAGATTTGGTAAAATAATTTCAAAAGCATGCCCCGTAGGGAACTTGTTCTCCTTCGGGGTTTGCGAAGGTTTTAATTTGGGAGCCAACAAATTAGATACGAACTCATTTTTTGAAGATGAGAGTGTTCGCTCGCTTTGGCGGGAAATGAAGCGGATTTTAATGCTTTCGGGGGAATTCAATTTTT
>CAZUUL010000006.1:0-19096 GCA_964623155.1 uncultured Gammaproteobacteria bacterium | reverse complement strand
GTACCAGCCGAGACCAAAAAATACCCCTCCCAGCAATGACCAGAGTCCTATTAAATAGACTCTACCCAGAACCACAATATCTCTAACCCACAAATAATCTCTTGCATTATCAAAAGTGAACCAAAAATTTCCTTGCCAAATAGGTATGAAACGAATAAACGCTGAAATCAATACCATCAATGCTAATAAACACTGGAAAATCGGAAATGTTTTGGGAATTCTTTTCATGAAACGTTAAAGAAACGACATTTTATTAGAGTAAAGATGGCTTCAAAAAAATCAAGAGCATTAATTTTTTTTCCTTCTGAATAAGTTCTTTTTACGTAAGAGATAGGTACTTCTGTTATAGGAATCTTATTTAAAAGCAGTCTTGCCGTAACTTCCGGTTCGAATTCAAATCGCATGGCTGAAAGATTCATTTTCCGGAGTATGTTTGTCCGGATAAGTTTATAACAAGTTTCCATATCGGATAATTTACTTCCATAAAGAATGTTCGTCAGCATTGTCAGAATGGAGTTTGCCAAACGATGGATCAAAAATGTGTCGAGTATTTGGCCTTTAAACCTGCTTCCGTAAACAACCATTGCAGAAGTTTCATCTACTATCTTAAGGAGTTTTTGAATATCTTTGGGATTATATTCTAAGTCCGCATCTTGAATAATGATGTAATCTCCTGACGCTTTGTCTATCCCGGTCCGGATAGCTGCACCTTTACCTCTGTTATTAGCATGCAAAAAAATGCGAACCGTTCTGTAATTTTTTTTCCTGAGAAGCTCGCGCGATCCGTCTGTTGAACCATCATCAACGATGATAACTTCTTTGTTCCAGTTATTGAATTTTACTTTTAATAAGCGGGAAATAACCGTCTGAATAGTAGCTCGCTCGTTGTAAACTGGCACGATGATGGAGAGTTTATTTTTTTTTATGCTTCTTATCATTGAGATTGGGTAACCCAAGCAGCAATAATACCATACATATGGCAGAAACAAAGCTTGCATTGTCAGCTAAATCTCTGATGGGGGTTTTTGTAAATATCACCCGTACAAGATGTTTACCCGGGTCAAGGGTAAAATAAATCAATCCCTTCTCATCTTCATCTTGAGCTTGATATGAAATCGGGATTTCTTTTCCATCGCTAAAAACTTTCCATCCTGGAAAATAGTATTGATTAACTTTCAGCTTCGCCCGTTCGGAAACGGTAACTATAAATTGAATGTCAGCAGAAGTATCTTTGATAAAGATGATTGAGGTAAAACCTTCGACTGTTTCTATTTTTGCTGGAGCTAGATGATTACGTTGTTTTGCCCAGGGTGGCAAATGTTCACCTGCCATGGTGGTTGTTCCCGTAATGCTTTTGAAAAAATTTTCGCCGGGATCAAAGATTTCGTTTATACGTAAATGATTTCTGTTAGCATATAAAACCAGGATAATCATTGCGATGGCAAAAAAATTTGATCGAAAAATGTAAATTAAAAATCCTACGCAGACCGAAGCGCTAAAAATAGACACCGCCAATAAACGCCAGGGCATCTGGATGTACTGCAGCCAATAGATATTTCTCCAAACCGGAATCGATATCTTCAACATCAAAAAAATCGATAACCAGAAAAAAAAGAAAAAAAACCAGGCTTGCCAGGGAATTTTTTTGCGATTAGACAATAACCAAATTAAACTTACTGCAGTCAGCGCTATGACAAAGAGGTGGGCTAAACCAACCTGATTTGACATTCTTCCGGGATTGTCGTTGTTATCTCCGGGCCAGGAAAAACCGTATCCCCAGGGAGAATAAATAAGCTGCTTAAGCGTTGGAAAATGGCTTACATAAAATCCCGGAAGAATCTGGTCATAACGAATATATTTTTTTTCAATTACGGCAGGCAACCAAAAAAAAGATGATAAACCAAATCCTAACAGTGTTGTGGATAAAATACACAAAGTTAAAGTTTTTTTTTGCTTGTTAGTAAGAACTGTTATTAGTGAAAAAGCAAAATATATCGGAAGAAACATAAGAGCCATAATATTATGCGACAAAATGACCCCCGCTAAACCTATTGCTCCAAAAAAGACTGCACTCCGGGTCCTGCTTTGCGAAAGTGCAACGACGCTAAAAAAAGGCAGTGGAATAAAGGCAAAAGCCAAGGCATTTCCTATGGTTGCTGACACGTAAACATTGATGAAGCGAATGGGTGCGTAAAGATAAAAAATGGCCGCCACCAAACCCGCCCTGGTTCCCCATAAAGAGCGAAAAAAAACATAGCCGGTTATAGTAGAGGCAATCAGTGAGAAGATAAAAACCATTTTGATTGACGATACAAAATCTAATCCAGATAAATGAAAAATTTCTCCCAGATACTGCGGTAAAGGGTAGTTAAACATGAAAAGCGGATAACCGTAGCCCATATTTAGGTCACCCGTCCATCGGGCCGGAAATTGGCCTTCCCGGATTATTCTATCTATCTGAATCAAACGAACAATATGATGCGTAATGTCATGACTCGTGTAGGCTCCTTTAAGGGTTAGATCCTTTACAGCCGGGAGGCTTACAAAAATTAAAAAAAAGCCTACAAGCAAAAATTTTTTTATCTTATTTTCATCTAGATTCATGGTTCATTAACCGGGAAGAAATAGGGGACTTTTAAGCAGTCCGTATCTATGTAGAAGATAACAAACAGCAGTGTTAAAAGTGCCAAGTCCATATTCAACGCTGCCTAAAAAATTTATTGAGGATGCTTCAGGAAAATATCGTACTGGAACGGCAATTTCTCCTATTGTAAATGCAAAATATACAGCTGAAATTAAGATCTGCTGATCGAATACAAAGTTGTCGGAAAAATTATGAAACGGGACTTTTTCCAGAACACGTCTTGCAAACGCACGAAATCCCGTATGGTATTCTGACAGGTTCAATCCCAGTAAAATATTTTCTGAGAGAGTTAAAAATCTGTTACCGATATATTTGTAATAAGGCATGCCGCCAGCTAAAACTTCTTTCCTGGTGCGGATTCGGCTTCCCAGCATTATATCGAATCGTTCAGACACAACCGGTTCAACAATTTCTCCAAGTAAAGTGGCATCATACTGATAGTCCGGGTGAATCATAACCACAATGTCTGCCCCACGGCGCAAGGCTTCGCGATAACATGTTTTTTGATTGCCGCCATAACCCAAGTTTTTGGGGTGAACCACAACTTTTAATCCTAATTTTTTTGCCACCGAAACAGTTTTATCTTGGCTACCATCGTCTACAACCAAGATTTCATCGGCTATACCTTTGGGAATATCTCTGTAAGTTTTTACCAAAGTTTTTTCCGCATTGTATGCAGGCATGACTACAATGACTTTTTTTTTCATTTACGGATTAAAGTGATTTAAAATATTCAACCGTTTTTTTGAGACCCTGGTCTAAGTTCACCTTTGGCTGCCAAGCAATTTTTTGTCTGGCCAAGTCATTTAATAGAATGCTTTGCCTCTGTTCTCCTGGTTTTTGCGCTCCGTGAATCGGTTCTTTATGACTGCCGGTTATATCATTTATTTTTTTATAGATTGTAACAATGTCCGTTCCAAAGCCCGTACTTATATTTAAAGTCATTGTTCCAGATTTACGTACAGCAAGACAATTCGCCCGGGCAATATCTTCTACATAAATAAAATCACGGGTTTGTTTACCATCACCATTAATTATTGGTTGATCTCCGGAAAGAAATTTCTGGGTAAATATTGCTACTACCCCTGCTTCACCGTGAGCATCTTGTCTTGGTCCATAGACATTAGAGTAGCGAAGCGCTATGAAATCAAGATTGAAAGTCTGATTGTAAAAGGATAGGTAATATTCACCGGCGAGTTTCGCTATCCCATAGGGCGACAAAGGAAGAAGAGGCGTATAGTTTTCCGGCGTAGGAACGATGTTGGCATCACCGTAAATTGTACCTCCCGAAGAAGCAAAAACAAATTTTTTTATATGAAATTTTTTTGAAATGTTTAAGATGTTCAATAAACCAATTATATTGATATCGGCATCATGGAGCGGATGCCATACCGAGTCACGAACGCTTATCTGAGCAGCGTGATGGTTTACGACATCAATTTGTTCTTTTTCAAAAATATCTTCGATAATCGGTTCTCGAATATCTGCCTGATAAAACTTTGCTTTTGTGTGGATATGGTGTTTTTTTCCTGAAGATAAATCATCAATGATAACCACCTCATGCCCGTCAAAAATTAAAGCATCAACCACATGCGAACCTATAAATCCTGCACCACCGGTCACTAGAATTTTCATGAAAACATTTTACCTTTCAACTATTCTAAAAGCAACAGAACCATCTAAAAAGTTAATTTCTTTGGCGATTGTTACATTCTCTGCAGGAATTTCTGGTGGATCACCGCTTGATCCTACGATAAGAACCTCTCGTAGATCATCGTCAGTCTCCCAGTTTATTCTACGAAATTCGTACTTATCAAAACTTCGTAAATCCTGGGAAGGTTTTTTATTGTTCCAGACTTCTTGATACCAAAAGGGATCAATTTTATTGAAGAAAAGAAAGTATATATATGGTTGATCATATTTGTTAGTAAATATGACTTTAGAGAATCTACCTTGATTTTCTTTAACATACGCCATGGCCTGCTTGTAACCGTACTGCCAAGCCTGTGATACTTCAAAAGGTGTGTGAATATGATACAAGTCTAGATAGTAAAGAAAATTAACCGGCAAAAGAAAAATGATGACTATCTTAAGTATCTTCATACCTCGACTTTTTGCATATGAATAAGCGCTAAGACATCCTAGGGCAGAAAATATCTGATATGTCGGCAAATAGAGAAGACTACGCACCGCGTGGGGTGTACCTTTGGTCAATGCCGAAGCAAGAGGGGCTACAAAAAACCATAAAAAAATTACGAATCGGCCGTCTTTTTGACTCGAACGCAGAAGTTCATAGATACCCAATATTATAAAAAATAAATCTCCAAGATATAAAATTCCCATTCCGTGAGCATTGTGACGGATGTAAACATCGCCTTTCAGAAAAAGATATGGAAGATTGAAATGATCTATGTAGGCACTGATAAAGTTTAAGCTGTAGAGAATCCTCCGATTGTGAAGAAGCCCTCCCAGAATTTCGCCCCTGGCTTCATCTTGGTTTCGAAATAACTTAGCATCCGTAAGTTGATCGGGCACTTGCAGAGCGGTGACTGCTTTAAAACGAGCGCTTATTCCCCCCATGGTAAAAAAACTAACTATCAAGGGCAAGGTTATTATGACTCCTACAGCTGCCGCTATTGCTATTCCCCGTTTATCTCTAAGTAAAGTTTTACGAAAGTAAATTAACAATCCCAAGATAAACACCGGGATAACTAACCGGTTACTATGATAAGCATATAAAGAAAGGAGCAAAGTAAAGACGGAAAGTATAAAAAATTGAGCTCGCTTTAATCCGAGCATAAAAAACCAGATGCCGGCAATGGTTAAAAAAAGGCCGATATTGGCTTCAAATGCAGCTCTAGAAAACTGCACATGCCAAGGTGATATGGCAAGAAAAAGACATGCCATGAGCGCAATTTTATCCCGAGTTCTAAAACTTCCGAAAAGATAAGTAACGCAAAAAAAAGATATAAAAACCGCCACAGTTCCTAGAAGAGCAGATGGAAATCGAACGCTAAACTCATTTAAATCAAATATGGCGATTGGAAAAATAGCAAGATATATATATAAGGGAGGCTTGAAGTCGCCAAATGATTGAAACGATAGCGGGAAAAACTGACCATATTCGTCCCTGCCAGTTTTGAGGACTGAGTAAGCATTGTATCCTATTGACGCTTCATCCCAATCCAGAGCCGGCGGATTTTTTGCAAGATTAAAAAAACGGACTATGAAAGCAAGCAAAAGTGTAGATAAAAAAAGCCAAATCACAATCCTGCTTCTTTTACTCATAAAGCTCCTATGGTAAATATTTCTTCCCCATTTGGATTATAGATTCGCTTAATTATTTTTGCCTCTCCCGGCAGTTCACCCGGAATTCCAACGAATAAAGCAGGTTTATCGACTAGACCGATGTAACCTACGTCAAAATAATACTTAGCAAAACCGGAAACTTCCCACAGACCCCACCAGTCTCGCTTCGCGCGGCGAGACGCGAGATAATCTCTGGGCTTGACATGATTATAAAGCAGAAAATAAATGTAAGGCCTGCCTAAACGACGGGTAACGACTACAGCATTGTATTCTTTTTCTTTTTCCCGAACTGCTTCAACCATTTGCTTGTATCCGTACTGCCATTCACCTGACCAGTGGGAAGGTGCGTGAATAAAGTAGTAATGAAGGTAATAATAAATATTGGCAACCACAATGATAGTAAATATCGAACACACCCAAGGTTTCTTTTTGCGAATGAATTTTAACCAAAACATGCTCCCTCCAGCCGCAAAAATTTGGCCCACAGGCAAGACAGAAGCGGTCCTGAGTGCATGCGGAGTTTCTCTTGCAGTTGCTGCCGGAACAAGAGCCGCAATCAACCACAGGAGCAAGACGACACCTATTCTCTTATCGCGATTAAATATGAAGAATACTCCCGGAATAATAAGAAAAAAATCAAAAAAATAAAATTCGCCAACAAACTGGGTAGATAAACGAGGATTTCTATCACCTGAAATGAACAGATAACGAAGGTCAAAATGATCTAACATGTGCTTTATAAACTCCCAAGCAAAAAGTAATCGGCGATTGCTGACTAGTTTTCCAAGGACAGTGGCTTCTCTTGCAATACGCTTATTAGCAAGACGGACGATGTCAAGATTGGTAAAAATTGATACTTCTTGAAATCGCACTTTTCCTTCTTTGGATGTAAGAAACGAAAAAGATGGTGTAAGGAGAATGATAAAAATTATCCCCAGCATAAGAACGGATTTTTTATCAACCAATTTTTTCCGCAACCAGAGAAATGACAGTACGCCCAGAAGAAGTATGGCCGTAATTCTATTGGCGTTGAAAGTATAAAATGAAAAACTAAAAAAAATTGCCGACAAAGGAAAGAACAAACGCTGCCTAACCCCTTTAAAAAAGAAATACACTCCTGCAAGATTCATTGCAGCCGCTAAATGTGACTCAAAGGCAGCGCGCGATAGTTGTAAACTCCATGGAGAAATTGCTAAAAACTCAGCGCTTAGTAAACCAATTTTGCCACTAGCCAATAACTTGGTTACAACAAAGTATGTAATAACGACCATAGCTGCGCCGGCTACGGCAGACGGCAGACGGATGCTCCACTCGCTTAAAGCAAAGATTTTTACTGATAAAGCTGCGAAATAAATGTAACCCGGAGGTTTATAATCGCCAAAAGCTATGAATCGAGCCAGAGGAAAACGTTCCCCGTGCTCGTCCATGCCCGTGCTAGCTATAGCATAAGCGTTATAACCTAGTGATGCTTCATCCCAATATAAAGAAGGAGGATTCTCTCCGAGCTGGTAGAAACGTAAAAATATGGCTAAGGCAATTATAGAAACAAGAAGAATTCTTTTCATTCTTCAACCTTTCCTTTTTTTGTCATACTGTAACCTAAATTATTGTTTTGGCACAAAGAGAATTTTCTCTCGGGTTTTGACCCTAGCGGGTGTGAACGACAAATGCAATCCTTCCATCAGGATAGACTATTTTGTTTGTTATAAATTGATCAGGGATTTCTTCCGCCCTACCGAAAATAATGCTGTTATCATCCAGTTTTGTAGCCTCATCAAACGAACCACTTCTCAACGAAATGAATCTGTCAAAACTCTTCACGTGCTCAAATCCGAATTCGTCCAGAGTCAAATCGCGGGAAACAGTATTCAAGAAAGTTGAGGGATCGAAGCGGTCGTAAAATAAAAAATATATATACGCAACATTGGTTTTCGGCAAAACAATAATGGTTTTTGATTGATTGTCAGGCTGATTTGAAAAATTAACTATTTCTTTTAAACCATATGACCACTGATCAGCAAAGTTTAAAGGCAGAACTCTATAATACTGCCACAAATAGTAAGAAATATTCCCGGTATAAAGTAATGTAACGATACTTATGATCAGTAATTTAAACCTCTGGGAAATTGACAGGACCGATACCAGGCCTAACGCAGCAAAGCTGCAGAAAGCAAAAACAGCCGGAAAAGTTCTGTTGTGCGACGGAGTTTGAAAAGTCAGAGCAGCCGGCAAAATCGACAATAAAATCCACCATATCAGCAATCGTTTTCTAGATGATTTTGTCATAATTATGTAAAAACCGAAGTACAAAAAAAGACTATCAATAAAATACAAAACACCCATACCAGGTATATAAAATGGCAATGCTTTATCACCCGATAGAAACAGAAACTCACCATCAAAATGAGAAAGATAACGCTTGCTAATTTCAGCCGCATAATGATTGAATTTATTATGAAAGAACCGCGTCAGAATGGTATTTCTGCTCTGATCTTCGGTTGTCAATTCCCAGAGTTTCAAGGTCACGCCTCTGTCGTAAAAAATACTAACCGTCCGGGCTCTTCCAAATACTACATTGGGCTCTTTTAGGAAGGCAGTTATTAAAGGTGTAAGAATGATAATTCCCGTTACAGTAGCAAGTAAAAAAATTGGCAGCTTTTTTTTTATTTGATGACGAAAGTATATAATCAGAACAACGCTCCAAAGAGGAATAATCAACCTCATGCCATAATAACTATACGTCGCCAGAGCCAGCATAATCGCTGCAATTATCCAGAATAAAGACCTGCGGCTGCCTAGAATGAAACAAACCGTTCCAGCTTGCATGGTAAACAAACTCACCATAACAAGCATAGCCGAACGGCTTTGATGAATATGCCAGGGCGAAATGGCAACAAACACTGAAGTCAAAAGTGCAATTTTTTCTCCTCTGGCTTTGCCAAATACTTGGCATACCAATAAATAAGATAGATATACAGACAAAACGCCAACAATCGCCGACGGTAAGCGCACTGATATTTCATTTAAACCCAATATGCGTATAAACGGAAGCATTAAATATGTTTGCAGGGGAGGTTTCCAGTCTCCAAAAGAACGCAGAGAAACCGGCAGCAGGACACCATGTTCATCACGTCCTGTTTTAAGCAAAGAATATGCGTTATAACCCTGATCCGCCTCGTCTGTATAAAGCGCGGGAGGATAAATTCCTAGTTTTGGTATGCGCAAAAGGAAAGAAATTATTAGAATTAAAAATAAAATAACATTTGTTTTAGAAACGTTTATGTTCATGGTTGGGTTCTTTGGTTATTCGGAAGGGATAAAATACTATGTAATAATGGGTAAAATTAGTTATCCCGTAAAGCAATATCAGGCTATAAACTGCTAGTATTATAGTCGCCAGTGACTTTTTTTTTGCGTAAGATATTAACCTATCGAGGCCAACTGCCAGAATGTAGGCAAATATCGGGGTGGCGATGTAAACTTCAATACCAGTGAAAAAAGGGTTAATTGAAGCCACAAGTAAAGGTAACCCAATTCCCATCAAGATAATCCGATAATTTCTGGTTTTAACAAGATCATATAAACCAATTATAAAAAGGGGCAATGTCTCCATAAGCATAACTCCGTAAACTCGCAGCGATCCGATCCCAAAAGAGTGATTTTCGAAAAAAAGGAACTGTGTGGAAACCAGATAAAAAAAATTATGCAGGATAACCAACCCGTCATTCAATCGAATATGTTCTCTGTAAATCCAAAAACCAGAATAAATCCAGTGCAACATTGCCAAAAAAACTAGTAACGCAATAAGTCGTGCGAGTCTATTTTTTATTCTCAAAAATAAATAGATAAGACAAATAAAGACAAATGTAACTGGTGTAACAGGCGACCCTACACGACTTTGTTCGACATGCCAAGGCATGGTCATAAGCCAAAATACGGAAAAAAAAGCAATAGTCTGATTTCGACTAAGACTAAAACTCAACAAATAAACAACAGCTAGAGTTAGAAAACTGACAGCTGCCGAAACGAAGCGGTCAACAATCACGCCTCCGCCATGGGGATCACTAGGTATTTTACCTAATAAAAAAAAATGCGTAATAAGCGCAATAGTAAATAAAACAACGACCCCGAATAGTGATAAATTTTTGATCATTTATTTTTCTGCTGGAGGATTCTTTTACTTATCTTTGTAATGTTTTTAATACCAAGCAAAATAGTAAAAAAACACAAAGCATACAAATAGATGGAATAAGAAATTAGAATATCAGCCATGCTGAAGGGTAAATAGATATGAAAAATAAAAATTAGTGGGATCACCAGAAAGGGCAAATAAAGTAGCTTGACTTTTACCGGTGCAATAAAAAATCCCATTATGATCAGCGCCACAACTATAACTGACGTTAGTTGTGTAAGAAAAAAAGGGTCAATTGGCAACGAGTAGCATCTAAAAACATCAGTAAAGATGATAATCAATTTATTATGGATTAAACGTGTGGCCAACAGTGTCGTCCCTCCGTCGGCCGTTATTCCATCCCAGAGTTGGTGGGGCACCGCCTGCTTAATTGAAAACAGGTCACAAATTCCCCGAAAGTAAACGTTTAATTCTTCCATAGTCTGAAGTGGACATCACCATTAATCATTGATATATTGCTTATATTTTCTCCGTTTGGCTCCTCCCACGGCGCGGCTACATAGAGTGTTTTGGGTGGCAATTTACCCGGATACGGACTGCTAATAAAAGAAAATTTTCCGAAGCCGTTGGCATTACCCTTTTCAGCAATATAGCGCTTCGGATCATAAGGCAAATACAATAAAACGTAGACATAGGGATAACCGTATTCTTTAGTTATAATCACGCGGTCAACGTCGTCGATATTTTTTTTAACTTCATAAACCATTTTTTCGTAGCCGTCCTGCCAGTCAAATGCGCTGCGTTTCACATAGTGGATATAGTACAAATGTAAATATGTAAATAACCCGTAGCAGACAACACAAACCATAAAGGGATAAAATATAAGTTTGGGTAAACGTATGAGCAGCCAGCCGACTCCATAAGATATAAAAATTGCCAGAGGAACCACCATCAATAGACTCCTAAGAGCGTGGGGTGAGGCTTTTGCCAAACTTGCCGGGAGAGCACCTATAACAATCCACGCCAAAGCAATTTTTCCAATATCTGATCGATTTTTTATGCTTACCCACAAACCTAGTAAAACAAACGGAAGCTGCCAGACATAAATCATTCCCATTTCCCTGACGCTGTGTCTCCCCGACTGATCTCCAGTAAAGAATAAGTAATCAAACGAAAAATGACTAGCGTAATTTGCAGCAAATGCTTTTAGATAGGCAATCAATCCTTGTAGCATACTACTTGTTGCAGGAATATTAACATCGTTTATAAAACTTTCTGAAGACGCGCGGATCATTCCCTCATAAGAAAAAATAAACTTGAGAAAAGGAAAACTGATTAAATAGCAAATTACAAGAATGATCAAAAAATTTTTTAGTGGCAAGTTCAATTTTTTCCAAGAAGATAAAATTATAAAGATTAGAAATAGCGGTACAAATAATCGTTCAGCATTGTAAGAATAAACCGAACAAATAAAAGCAACCAGAGAAAGAAATAAAATCAATGATCTGCCTTTTTTCAGAGCTGTAAACCATAAATATACACCCAAAGTAACGAAGAAAAGCCCGATGGTAGCGTCAAAGCCGGCTCGAGAAAAATGGATGTGCCAAGGCAATGAGGCAAGAAAGAAGGAGGCAAGATAGGAGAGTCTTTTTTTTATTAATGAACCGGCGGTTGACAGCCGCAGCAGATAAAATACTAAAATTACAGTTAAAACGCCTGATACCGCCGAAGGTGCACGCAAGGCGAAGTTGTTTAAACCAAATATTGCCATTGATAAACTCATCGAGTAGATTAATCCTGGAAGTTTATATTCGCCGAATGCAGGAAAATAAGCTGGAAAAAGATTCCCGAATTCATCTCTTCCGGTTTTAAGTATAGAATAAGCATTGTAACCGCTTGACGCCTCATCCCAGTATAAACCAGCAGGATAAACTCCCAGGTCATAGAAGCGCAGCAGAAAAGCAAACATTGCAATTGCTGCCAGTAAAATAATTTCGCGTAACTTCATGTCTTCACCATCCAGATTGCATCCTGGCCGTTGACATATTTAATGATTTTAAATGGTTCAGTACCTGATGGAAATTCACGGGGCAAACCAATGAGCAGGAGTCCTGGTTCGTGTTTTATTGTCAAATAGTCAAATGATCGAAATTCGAATGGACCAAAATGGTTTTGTTTTGCTGTCCATCCGCCGGAAACAGTCCCTCCTTCTGCCAGATATTTAACCGGATCGTAGCGCAAATAATAAAGAAAATATAGATGCGGATCATCAAGTTCTGTCGAAACGACAATTTTTTTATATTGGTTTTTAAGCGAGTCAGCATAGAGGGCCGCCTCCCGTCTTCCGTATCGCCACTCCTGGGAAGTTTCTATATTTAAGTGAACAAAGTACTGGTGATAGTAAATGACCAGGCTAAAAAATACTGTTGCTAAAAAAAACATCTCAAACGTTCGCAAAATAAATTGCGCCTCTTTTTGAAGTATATTTCTTGCCGTCTGTAATCCCCAAGCCGTCCATACGGCAAATACTGGTACAAGTGAGAGAGAACGCCACGAATTAGGAGAATCCCAACTCATGGCAGCCAAAACCAGCCCGGAAATGAACCATAGCAGCAAAATGCTGCTATAGCGATTGACAAAGGACCGACAAAATACATAAAAACCAATTACAAGGAATATTGCTTCCCACAGATGCATTAAACCATACGAAGGGGCATGATTTTTTTCTCGGAAATTTTCATGGTAGCCCACAAGGAGAAATTTTGGCGATAGATGAAGATAGATATTGTTTAAAAATTGTAACATAGTCTGGTATCTAAAGGTTGCGATTCTTCGGTTGTGGACTACCATTCCTGAGATGCCAGAATCCCTTTCTAGGTCATCTAAAACCTCGCGCGCCGATTCATCACGATATTGTTCATTTTGCGGATTTTCCGTGATAAAAATATTTAAAACCCGAAATCGTATCTGAGCTTTCGGCGATAGCAGACTTGGAAGAGATATGCAGAAGAAAATTGCCAGGACTACCCCAAATAAAGCTAGTTTTTTTTTATTCATATAACTTCTAATTAAAAAGAAAAAAGGCAGTGACAGGACAGGAACCATAAATCTGGTGCTGTGATAAGCAAGGACACCAAAACCAAAGTAAACAGCCGAAAGAAGAGATGAAATCGCCAGAAAATTTTTCTGGAGAAGGTAACTGACTCCGGTAACCAAAATAAACGTCGCCAGCGTAACTTCATATGCACCCCGGCTATATTGCATATGCCAGGGTGATACAGTCAGAACAAAGGCGCTTAAAAGAGCCATCTTTTTTTTATTTCCGTTAGCAATAAAAGAATAGTGTTGAAGTAAATTATTGGTCAAAAGATAGATCGTCAAAACGGTCAGTGATCCTAAAATGACAGAAGGCAAACGAATAGCCATCTGGTTCGGCCCGAAAATTACCAAAGGCAGTATAGCAGTATATGCGTAGAGTGCAGGTTTGTAGTCGTCTGATGAACGAAGGGTTAGAGGCAGCAACTTACCATACTGATCTCTTCCCGTTCGCAGCAAAGATAAACTATCATAACCAAGACCAACCTCATCTCTGTTCAAACTAACCGGAACCATTTCATTTTGAAAAGAACGCGTAATGAAGGCTAAAATAAATATTAAACCGAGTAATACTTTTGATTGAACAAGTAAACGCATATTAAGTTTGAACGATTTTAATGACTTCTTTCCCGTTGGGAGATGAAATTATCATAAGCGATGATATGTCGGGAGGAAACTCATTGACTCTGCCGATAATCAAAAGATTTTTTTGTTTTCGGAGCTCATTAAAATCAATTGCTTGGAAAAAATATTTGTCGAAATGATTTTTTTCCTCTAAAAAACCGCCTGAGACAGTTCCGCCTTCAGCCAAGTATTTATAAGGGTCATAGCCTAGATAGAAAAGGAAAAAAATATGAGGTTGTTCTAATTTTGTTGAAACAATCACCTTGTCATAGCTTATTTTCAATCTGTCGGCAATGAGCGCTGCTTCTTTTCTTCCGTATAACCAGTCTTCGGCCACTTCGAAGTTTGTGTGAACATAGTAATTATGCAGGTAATGCAACACATTAAACATTAATGGAACAAGTATTAAACAACCCATGGCAATCATAAGATGCCTTGATTCACGCTGTAAATACCATAGAATCATAACAAAACCAATGGCTACTATTATATGTATGGTTGGAACAACAGGTTCTGACCGAACTGAGTGGGGAACTTGAAGAGTAATGGCAGCCGGAATAATTGCTGTTATCAACCATATCGGCAGAATAGCTGATGAACGGTTAAGAAAGTGTCGAAAAAAAACGGCCATGCCTATGAAAAAAAACGGCGCATCCCAAGCATGCAGCATCCCGTAACCGGGAGCGTGATGAAGCGGAGCATCTCCTTTGAAAAAGAGAAATTCCGGATTAAAGTGGGAAAAATAATTTTTGAGAAAGAGCGTGGCAAAATCATAATCGAGAAAAGCCAAACGCCGGTTGTGGACGACTCTTCCAGAAGCCTGATTCCCCAGATTCTGGTCTATAAGCAATTGTTTAGACGAAAATTCTTCTGGTTGACCCGGAAGTAAGAATTTTCCCACCTGCCTATGGGAAAGAATATTTGTCGCCAAAAAACGAATCTGCGCCCGTTTTGAGAAAACCAGAGGGAAAAAAATTGCAAAAAAAATTGCAAAAATCAAAATACACCCTAAAATTACATACTTCTGTAAATTAAGCAATTTTTTAAAAAATAGACTAACCAGCGAAATAAATAAAATAGGGGCTAAAATCCTGGCGCTGTGATATGAAAACAAGCTCGCTCCAAAATATACACTTGACAAAAAAAACCAGCTGCTATTTCTGCGCAAGCCGAAGAAAAAAAATGTCACAGCAACAATGAGAATGGTTAAGGAGATATTTACTTCAAAGGCAGCACGAGAAAATTGGAGATGCCATGGCGAAAGCGCCACAAATATGCTTGCCAATAAGCCAATTTTTTCAACCAAAATGTCGTATTTTTTATTGTAAATTTTCTTTACTAAAATGTAAATCATAATTGAAGTGATCGTTCCCACAATTGCCGAAGGAGAGCGCACACTCAATGCATTAAGTCCAAAAAAAGCCACCGGAGCAACGGTCAAATATTCATAAAGAGGCGGTTTCCAGTCGTCAAGGGAGCGAAAAGTTAGAGGAAGTATCTCTCCGAATTGATCCTTTCCTGTTTTAAGAATTGAGTATGCATCATACCCGATGGCTACTTCATCCCATTCTAGCGAACCGGGCACGTCTCCTAAGCGATAAAAACGCAGTACAAAAGCCAGTAGAGCAATAAAAAATAGAAGCATGCATCTTCTTTGAAGATTCATAATTGGTTTTTTATTTCCAGCAAATAGGGTGCAACAATATCCTGATCGCTTTTTTTCCATTTATGGCTTAAATTGTTTCTTTTTTTTAGAACTATCAAAATCTGAAAAAAAGCTTGAATAAAACCTTGGAAAAAGGCGGAATCGAATCGCAAACCCGCCTTTAAAAAATGATAAGGCAACCATAAAAAATGTTCGAGAATAATTTTTCTGCTGGTGACATTTTTCCAAATAAACGTAAACTGATTTCGATAACTTATGATCTTTATAAATTTTCGAGTATAAAATTTATTAATCGATCCTTTGCGGTGCTCATGAATAACGACGCTTTGAGGTTCAAATAAAACTTTGTAGCCAAGTTTTTGTGCCCGATATGATAGATCGATATCTTCATAATAAAATGGTGAAAATATTCTATCGAAGCCTCCTAGTTCCAACCACATAGACCTGCGGAACGCACCCGAACCACCCGACACCCATAACGTATTTGTCCTGTGGATTTCACCCCGGCGGTGAATGAATAGGCCGCGACTGAATGTCCCTATGCCCCGCCCGCGTAAAATGACATTATTTTTTTCTCGACTCTTATCCATGCAACCCACGGCAAAGACGTAGGGATCGGAAAAGTGTTTTAGTAAAGGTGATAAAAAATTTTCCTCGGGTCTGACATCAGAATTTAATAGCACAATAATCTCTAATTTAACTTGCAAAATTGCGTTATTGATTATGGAACTAAATCCCTGGTTAGACAAAGATCGAAAAACAGTAATTGAGGGGAAATGCCTGTTGACAAGGGCGATGCTGTCGTCACAAGATCCATCATCACAAATAAAGACGGGTAAACCTGCTGATTTTGCTTCCTTTAGAACTTGAGGTAAGTTTTGAGCTAAAAGTTCTCGGCCGTTAAAATTTGGGATAATTATTCCCGCCATCAATCCGGTTTTCATATCTTACCTTAACCAATTATAAAACGGATCACATGATTTCCACCGGGTACGACAATTCCCCGAAAAGTAAAGTTTGTTCGATAAATCTTTGTTTGGTCACTGTCAATAAAAGCTTTCCACAGGGGATAATAAACATCAGCAAGGACCAGAAACTTTTTGCTGTAAGTCGTCGTTTTTAGCACAATCTCATTGGCCGCGTATTTTAACACTTCAACCGATTCTCCTGTTGCTGAAAGACTTTTATCCAGAGCCGGTATATCCTCTTCGATTAAAGCTTTTTTTCCGGAATAAACTTCCTCGGTAAACAATCCCTCTGCCAGGTCTTTATCGCTCTTTTTATACTCTGCCGTCGATACAAAATAAGCTCGGGGAAGTGTATTAGTCTTTTTGTAAAGGCGAGTCGTACCTTCCTGCATAACAAGCGTTAAATCATTTATCGGTTCATCCTTTAAACTTAAAACGAATTCCACATTTGCTAGTCTGGCGAGGGGTGAGTTGTAATCATGGGGGGTGATAATTCGATTGAATGAAAGTGGAGAGATATCAGGCTTTCCTCGAACCCACATGCTAACGAATTCGCCGTATCGGTGCAGATAGAGAGGATCATAACCAGCAACTGTTTGAATACGATAAAAAATGGAAAAATTCGGCGGAAATATACGGTCATCAACACTCATGTATCGGTTCGGTTGTGGTTGAGATTGGAGATAGCGAATGATTTGTGTCTTGGGGTAAATCCAGGATTTATCAGAGAAAGGCGTGAATTTCCAGCCGAAACGATATATATCAACTAGAAAAATCAGCATAATAAGTGCCGATAACGATTTGTAACCAAAACGAAAAATTATTGCGTCGCCAAAAAAAACCGTCAAAGAAATGCAAACAAAAACTACGGAAGGAAAGATAAGATTTTTTTGGCTGACGGCCAAATTATTGCTTGAGATTCCGAATATTTTTCCTATGTTCGTAAACAACCAAAGAATCGTCAAGATAATGAAAAGTAAAAAAAAGATAACTTTAATGTTTCGCCTGCGTTTCGATCTGGACTCCAAAAAAAACCTGTCGAAACCAAATGCGCTTAGCGCAGCCAAGGAAAAATCTACAATTGAAATCAGGCGTGATGGTTGGCTTGAAGACAGGAAGGGAATTTGAAGTTGAAAAGGAACTTTTGCCAGGGGCGTAGGTAAAACGAATAACAAAGAAATAAACAGCAAGACAGCAAATTCCACTATCCGCTTGTCATTGATTAAAAATAAAGAATAAAGCGCAAGTAACAGCGGATAAAGGCCAACATAACCTATAAATTCTCCGTAATTCCATATACCCCAGTAGTTTAATGTTGCGGGATTGCCGAAAAAATCCGGAGCTATAAATTGGACTAAATGCTGCCAGGGGAGAAACCAATCGTCTTTTTGCCAGCGAACTTGGTCCAGCGATCTACCGCTATTTATAATATATGATAAAGAATTGCTCCATTGAAACGAGGTGATCGAAAAAAAAACTCCATAACATATTACAAAAAAAAATATTACTTTTATGTTTTTAAACAAACGGGCTTGAGTCAAGCGTAAAATTAAATAAGCCAAAACACTAACAAAAACATACAAGAAAGTTTGTAAGTGGCCGGCTAAAAAAGCACAGCTGAGGCTAAAAATAAACATCGACATCCATGCCGCCAATCGGCTGAAAAAATGCTCTTGAAAGCGGCTGAAATTAAAAACCTTAATAATACTGTCGATTGATAGTAATATCAGCGGCAACCAAAGCAGCGTATGAACCACAGTGTTCCATGTGAGCCAAGCTATCGAAAAACCCGAAAAAGCAAATACCAACGCCCCAAAACAGGCTGAGCTTCTTTTAAGACCTAAATTTACAAAATACAGATAGCAAAATAAACTTGCCAGAAAAATCTGCAGCATCACTAACAAGGACCAGGCGTATGAAAATGGTAATATAAAAAAAACTATATTTAGAGGATAAAATACGGCCGATTGAATATTAGCAATGAGGGGAGTTCCGGAAAAAATATAAGGGTTCCATAAAGGTATCTCTCCATGTGCCAGACCAGACATTGCCACCTCCCGCCAGGGAAACTGCTGGCGGACTGGATCGGTGATGATAAAATTTTTAAAAGGAACTCCTGTGGTATAACCACTCCAGACAATATCCCGCCATGGGTGATATAGACCAACGATCAAATCTGCCGGAATCGGAAGTTTTCCTGATAAAAAAAAAGGCCAGAAAAAAATTACCGTAGCAAGTATTAAAGTCGCAAATGGCCAGGCATTTGAAATCCAGCCTTTAAAGTTAAATAATTTCATTAAGTCTTGCTATAAAATTAGCGTTACTAAACATAGAACTTCGAAGCCTAGCATTTTGGGCTATTTTTATTCGTTTTCTATCATTTTTTATCATTTCAAGGCTGCGACTAATTAATTCTTGCTTCGTCTCGAAAAAGTATCCATTTTGATTATTCACGACAATTTCTGTTTGTCCGCCACCTTTAAAGACTAGCGGTACGCATCCTGCCGCCATAGCTTCAATACTCGCTATTCCGAAATGTTCTGCCCGATCGGGATTTATTTCCAGATTTTCACCATAACCTGTAGCCAGCCAAAACAACTTTTCTTTACCGCAGTAGTCTTTTAAACGGTCAAAGGACGCGTTGGCTAAAAACTCAA
>CAZUUL010000005.1:0-20917 GCA_964623155.1 uncultured Gammaproteobacteria bacterium | reverse complement strand
TCCATTGTAGAATCCGATAGTCGCCGGGTGACCGAGAAGAGTCAATTTCCCCTCGTGGGTTATTCTATAAACGTGAATAAGATCTCTTCCTTGATCACCCTGATATGTCGTTAGGGTTTCAATCCGATACAATCGAAGAAACAGAGCAAAAAGAAATATTGCAAAAAATAAAATTTTATAAGTCTTCATTAGTTAACCAGATGGCGTAATCACTGTTTTCAAAGACTCTTTTTCTTCCACTATTTTCCCAGAGAGAAATTTTTTCAAGCGATTGATCCTGCCGTCTAACCAAGCTACCTTTTGGAAATTTACTACTTGTATTTCTAGCTTGAACTTCCGTATCGGGTGTAAACAGCCGATTGAGTGAAATTGCGGGAAATCTTTTAAAGAAAGCCAGAGTTTGAAACGGGTAATAAAAAACCCCAATATGTATAGGGTGTAACTTGATGCCTAAAAGCGATTCGCGTTCCCACCGCCAACCTGCAATAAAAGAATCATCGACGTTACTAAAATAAACTCCGGGCAAACCATCTTCCAATCTTGCAACTAATAGTTCGGCCGGAAGCAATAAACGATTTCTTAATTTGAGTGGTTGTTGTTTCAATAAATGAGCAAAATCCAATGAAGCAATGTCCATATTCTTCTCTGAAAGGCTTATGACCGATGTCTGACCTTCATTATCAACCTGCAAATTTACTTTTCCTTTATTAATCTTGATCGCAAGTTTTGCTACGTTAGAAAAAAGAATTTTTTGATTATGAAGAACTAAATTATCAATTTCGGCTGTCACTGTGCGATAAAGTTTGGTCTGCTTGTCGGGCGAAAGTCTGTCACGCTCGATATATTGATCGTCGTAAAATCGTAAATCCTTAATATAGAGTTTCCCCTGTTCGAGAATTAAGTTTACTCTGTACCATGGACTCATGTACCAAAATGAAATCTTTTGTTGGTCATCATCTTCGCTAGCATAAAGTATGTGGGGTGGAGAAATGGCCGGGTAGGCTCTTCTATACCAGGCTGCAAACTCACTCATCGTCACCACTTTGACCACCCCAGCATTCCTTAGGTCATTCAGATAGGCGATCTGACGTGCAAGTTCAGGAATAAATCTTGTTTCCTGCCCGACCTCCAACCCGAGAGTTATTTGGCCGAAATCATTTTCTTGGCCGCGCATGTAAAAAGACAAAAGCCGTTTAAAGTAGTCAGTCGTTAACTGGTGATGCCCCTGGTAATCATTTGCCTGGAGGCTATAGGTGGAAGCATCAACATCAGATCCATAAGACCGGATCGGATCTCTCTGAGCCCATTGAGTCATTACAACATCTGCTTTTGTATCGGAAGAATGGGCCGGCATAAGAGTGTTATATTTTGATGGATAATAAGGAATCCCAAAATACTTTCCCCAAACATGATAAGTATCAGTCGAATACTGATCAGCAACTGTCAAGACGGCCTTTACCTGGTATTTATTATTCAGGTAATTCAATGTTTCGGCATCAACATACCAGGAACCAGCGGAAACTGGCAATCTTGCAAAAGTAGCCGTGAATTTTCTGATTAACTTATCTATCATGCGACGTCGCTCTGCAAGCTTGTAACCGCTGAAAAAAACTTTATCCGGCCTGGCCCAGTCGCCGCTACCGATTGGGTAGGGAACAAATGAATCGGTTGCTAATTGTTCACTAACCTCAAGAAGAATTCCGATTTCATTTTCTGACTTTAACAATCTCAATCTCTCAACAATCTCTTTATCAAATAAATTATCATACTCAACCAGATATGTTACCGGTATATTCAAGGAGCTGGCAATGTTTACCTGTTGGTCAAGAGAGACAATCCGCTGATCTTGCCAGAGCATACGGCTTCTTAGAGGGTAGACTACTGTGACAAATGTAGAGCCTTCTTTTGCCAGAATTTCACTATTTACGGATAGCAAAAAAATTAAAATAAATAAAGAGAGAAGTCTACGAATGATCATGATGAATGTTGCGAATTAATGAGGCAACTTCTTTTCGAACTATCAAAAAAAGACCTCCGATATAAACGATAAATGCACCTGATCCAAATATAAGAAGCTGCATTAGAGGCGAAAATAAGTTGAAAAATTGATAACTCGTAATTAAATAAACAAGCATTAGTGCAGTCAAGAATAATGGTTTTTTGAAAGATGACCTTAAAGAAAATGAGATGGATCTTTTAGCTGTCATTATGACCAAAATTACCGAACAGGATATGGCTAGACTTCCAACAGCTACACCATTGTATCCTAAAAAAATAAGAAGTAAAGGAATCAGCGTCCATGTGAGAATTGTCCAAATTATCATAAATATCAATGTCGTGCTGATTCTTCCGATAGCATTTAAGGCATTGATCAATGGACTGGAAATTGAAGAAAAAATTGTTGCCAATGAAAAAAAATATAAAGAAAGCAAGCCCGGTTTCCATTTGGCATAGGACGGAATAATACTTATGATAAATTCTAACAAAGGCGAGGTAAAAAAAAGAATACACAAAACGAGTGGAAAAATTATTAGCGACAAAAAAAAGACTGCTTTTTCAATGGCCTTGGAAAGTGCCAAACTATCGTGCTGTAGGCGAGAATATGCTGGAAAAGTTACTCGTATGATATTATCCATGACAAGCCGCAGAGGAGCCTCTGCCCATTTTTTAGCCCAACCGATAAAACCTATATCAGTAAATGGTAAAAAAGACGGCAGAATTATGACTGTAAACAAATCATCTTTAATAAATGCAAGAATACTGTTGGTTTGGAAGGGCAAACCGAACTGGAGTAGTTTTTTGGCCGCCTTTTTCTCGATTCCAAAAGATAATTTCCACGGTTGAATCATATAGATTACGATAACGCCGCTTATTCCCCGAAGCAAAACCGCGATTGCAAAGCTTGTCAAACCCATTCCAGAGTAAGCTAAAAATACCGCAGTTATGTAAAACACCAGAGTTTCAACGATCTGTGGTATCGCGAGCTTATGAAAACGCAGTTCCCGCTCAAGTAAAATTGATGGAATTGTTTTTAAAGATGATAAGAAAAAAGAAATAATAAGAGCCTGTAGTAACAACAGGCCTTCCGGCGGAAGACCGCGGAAATGAGCAACAGACGGTGATAAAAACAATGCACCGACTACTAGAGAAATGACGAGTATTGATTGAATAGTAAAAGTCGTTTTAAGATCGGCAGTTGTCAGCGATTCCTTTTTTTGAACCAGAGCGGCGGCTAAACCGATATCAGAAAAATAGTTAAAAAAAGACACGACTCCAGATACGACAAAGAAAATTCCAAAAACTGTTGGGTTAAGAACAACCGTTAAAAGAAAAGTCGCAACAAAAGTGACAATCTGGAGAACCGCTGTTTGACCTGTTAAAGTAATAACTCCTATGGTTGCTCGTCGCCCAATTAACAATAGATTTCTATTTTTCATATATACGTCAGGGATGATATTTTACATCCAACAGCCGGCCCGATGAAATCATGATAACGCGTAAAAAAAGTATTAAAAGAAATGCATATACCGGAAAAATATATTTAGCAACTCCTACTGTCCCAAATGCAATATAGATAATAAAAACAATTGTCAGCCAGTAAAATAGAAACCATTTACTATTGGGTGCCAGTATCGGAGAACTTAAACCAAAGACCGTTAAAACCGCAAGTATCGGTGACCATTCTTTATCGAAAATCCATATACCCTTTTCCCACCATGAACGATAAAAACCAAATAAAACGTTCGTGATAATATTACCAGGAACAGTCGGATTACCCAGCCTCCAGTGAACAATCCATTTCTGGTAATGAAAAAATTCCAACAGCGATGGATGGTACAGGAAATATACACCGTGAACAATAAAATAAATAACGGGAATCAGAATTAAAGAAATGATAAATTTTGGAAGTTTTTCCGGTGCTGAAAATAAAAGATCTATGATCAACGCTAAAATAAAAAGAATTAAACCCGGGAAAAACTTTGTTCCCGCCGACAAACCAAAAAAAACAGACGAAAACAAAAAAAACCAATAATTTTTTCTTTTAGCAATAAGGTAAAAAGTAAACCCGATGAGGAAAAAAACCGTCATGGGAAGGTCAAGTAACGAAAGAAGCAGTTGGGATTGAAAATAAGGGTCAAGACAAGCAATGCAAACAGCTAAACATCCCCAAAATCCTCTGCTAAAAAGGAGTTTGCATAAGAAATATAAAGTCAGCAAAAACAAAAAACCATACACTATATTGATTCTATTCTGATTTCCAAACAATTGTATTGATAATCCGATGAGATATTTTCCTATGGGAGGATTTTCAAAATTCACCTGGGAAATATCTCCTCCATAAATGTAATAGTAACCTGCAAATGCATATAGACCATCATCACCTATTCCTTCGGAGGCTGCAGGACCCATGACATAGGGTGATAAACTGTAAATTCTGGAAAAAAAACTGTGGTCATAGGGCGTTTGATAATTTTTCCAATTCTTCCAGAAAAAAACCGTCATCGAAAACCCAGCCAGTGCCAGGAAAAAAAACTGGGCAACTCTCTCACTGATAACGTGTCTGTCTACTAACTTCGATTGGATAACGCTCGATGAGCTCCCGGTCATTTTTTGGGATGAACTTCTCACGATCTTCTTCCTTGCCTTCATTATAGCTCGTTTGAATTGTAGAATCTCCATATATTAAGTGTAGGGCTAACTGATCATTCAGTGTTACCTTGAGTAAACTGTCTTTTGGTAAATAGACAATTGAACCAGCGTCCAACGAACGATAGCGTTTTTTTAATTCTCCGAGAACAATTTTGGTAATTCTAGCACGCTTGGGAGCCCAATGCGTAAGGTTACTGAACTGAATGGTCACGTAACTGCCCAAACTCCAAACTCCCAAAAAAATCACAATGAAAACAACTCCCGCCCCACTGAATTTGGAGTTTAGTTTTTGAAAAACTTGCCATATTACTACACTGGAGGCTAAAAACAAGCCTGCGCTCGGTACGACCAAGTAGTAAGGGAACGTGTGATAGGGAAAAAAAAGTAAAGGGCAAAGTGCGCTTGAAAACCATAACAATCCAAAAACAATAAGCCTGGCCTCGAATTTCGTCTTCTTGCTGGATTTTTTTAATAGACTGTACAATGATGTTACGATAGCAAGTAATAATATTAACAGCATAAATCCCGACGACAAAATCAATACTAACCAGACTTGCCTAAAATCTTTTATAAAATCTGGATTTATTGTCAACGGACCAATAAATTGATTGCGTATCTCCTCCGGCCAATTAAACACCCAAAAAATGTAACTTCTAAAAGTAGAGAAAAAACCTAGCGTTCCCGGTACATAAGTTTCTGATAGCGGTACTTGACCTATTTGCAAACGCAGATAGCCATATGGAAGCAAGAGAATAAAATACCCTATGATATTCTTAAGATGACGTAAATTAACAAAAAAAATTGCCTCGTAGAGAAAAATAATTATCGGCAAAGTAACCATAATTTCATTGCTAAAAAGACCCATCGCATATAAAATCAAGCTAGTCAAGGGTTTTTTATATTGACCACTTTGGCGATTTTTAATATAAGTTATTATTGCCAGAAAATAAAAAAATGGGCCTAAAATGAAGGAGAAAGTTGATGGCCAATAAAAAAGGATGAAATGCATACCTCCCAACCCGTAAAAAAAAGCCGCCACAAGAGGAATTCCATCACTTTTTGTTATCATTTTAATCAAATTCCAGACCAGAAATATATTTACGATGTGAACGAAAAAAGCAGAAATATGGAAAGGTAAAGCATTCAAAGCAAAAAGATTTGAGAGAATAAAAAAATATAACTGCATTCCTACGGGTCGATAATAGACCACGTCTTTCCTGGGCAGAAAAAAAGAATAGATATCGTCAATTGAATTTGCGCGACTTATGGTTAAACTAAACCAGTCGTCTTGAAAAAAATAACCCCTGAAACTTTCTCTAAAAAGAAAAACTGAAAAAAGACAAATACAGGTTAAGACGGAAAACACGACCGTAGATTTATGCATTTTCTTGTTTAAAATGAAAAAAATTTACTGCTTCTAACCATGAGAGTTTTAGACGAACATTGATTTTTTATAATTTCATCATCTTCAAAAATAACCATTATTGTCGGGTCATCATAAACCAACTTAAGTGCTTTTGATTCGGAAATTGCTAATTCAATCTGGCGTGAAACTCCTATTATATTATTGACTACCGGGATGTCATTAAAAAAAATAACTTTTTTGTCTTTTGGAAAATCAGGAAAGGTTGTCTTGAAATAAGTTATCACTTTCCTTGCAATATCGCCTCTTTGTACTACCCAGCTATTCCAGAGTTCTACTTTAACCGCTGAAAATGTTGCAGAAATATATACGGCCGCAACCAGGCAGGGGAAAAAAATTCCTAAATAAGATTTATAACTAGCGATAATATCGGCCGCTCTTAAAACAATTACAGATATCGCCAGACAACTACCTACCAGAGAAAGAGTCAGCTCGTAGGGAAATTTGTGAAAAGGTGAAAAGATATGTGGTAGCAAAGCAACAATAAACCAAACCAATCCAAAAAAAACAAGCCCTGCAACCGCTCTATGAAGTCGATAGTTTTGTAAAATTGAACGAACAGTAACCAATGTAGCTATTGCTATCAAAAAAAGCAATACACCAAAATTAATTAAAATATCTGACATGTCGGTCAGCAAGTAATTGACTATTTTGGGATTAAGGAAATATGGTCCTTCGCTGAAGTATTTAAAATTAACCAACAGCTCCGGCAGTCCAAGTGACCAAAGTCCATACCATACTAAAGTATTAATAATTTTATTAGGCTGGTATGAAGTAAAATAATTGGAACCTAATGATATACCCATGACAAAGAACCTGAGATAAACGTAAACCGCCGAGACTATTAAAAACGGCAGAATGAGTTTAAAGAGAGAAATATACGATTTGGATTTAATCCTAAAAAGATAGCTAACAACGAGTAATATTGGCAGAATGACTGCCGATTCTTTACTTGCCAATGCAAGAATAAAAAAAAACCCTGAACAGATTAGATGAAAAGTCTTTTTAAAATTACAATACAGCAACCAAAAAAAAATCGTAAGCAAGCTTAAGAAAGTAAATATCAACTCCTGCATCTGACTGACCCAGGCCAAGCGGTTAAAGTTTGATGCGGAGAAGGCGTAGAAAAAACTGCTGTAGAGCGATATTCTAGAGTCACGTGTCATGACAAAAATTAATTTATAAACAAAAAAAACTATTGCGCTAAATATGACTCCTGATAACAAATGATAGCCAAACGGGTTCAAGTCAAAAAAACGCTTTACCAGGAAAAAGTAAAGTTGTGTACTTAGCGGACGGTAAAAAAGATAGTCGGGTCTTCGGTTGAACAAAAATGCCTTGACAACATCCACCCAGGAAGAGTGAAATACAAGGTACATATTGTAGAAATCATCGGCGCTAAAGAAGACATTTATATAATGGGAAAATGTCAGGCCCGAAAAAAAAGCTATGGCAGTGAGAATCAGATATGATCGAACGGAAGTCATGAAATAATTTTTTTTCTGATTCCCCAAAAATACCAGTAGAGATATTTGGGCAACCATTTCAATAATTTAAAGCGTGATTTTCCTGTACTACGGTCGTACCAGACAGTAGGAACCTCGGTGATTTTTTTTCCCATAAAATGGGCTTTTAGTACAATTTCCATCCCCAGCTCAAATCCGCCTGTGCTTTGAATGGTTATTTGATGAAGAAAAGTCTTGCGGTAAAGTTTGAAAGAGTTAGTCATGTCATAAGTCGGTAAACCCAAGAATGTTCTACCTGTAATACCTGATAACCATGAAAGAAACGATTTCAATCTTGGACCTCCGATTTTTTTCCCTCCCCTCATATATCGTGAACCGCAAACGATATCGTATCCCTGATTAAATTTCTTGATCATTGCATTAATTGCTTTGGGATCATCTGATAAATCTGCCATTGTGACCAATACTCCTAACCCGCTGGCATCGGCCATGCCGCTTTTGATAGCGTTTAGAACTCCCCTGCCTAATTTATTCTTTAGAAGCTTGATTCGGGGATATTTGTTCTGGAGTTTTTTAACAATCGGGATACTGTTGTCGTTGTCTAAATCGTATACAATAATAATCTCGTGATCAACTTTTACATGCTTTTCTACCCCCTCTATGCAAGCCCGGATATTTTCTCCTTCATTATATACAGGTATGACAATTGAAAGCGGTATAGATTTGTTAACCATGACAATTATAAATTTGCCCTAACCAAAGTATTGAGAGTGAAAATAATTTTCTCGGTCTTTAAAACATTCCAAACATCACATATTAAACATTTTTTGTTGACAAGAGATTCTACTTTTACTAGGTCAAGGTTTTTGTAAATCTGGTGGTTAGTCGCAATAAAAATGACGTCGGCACCTTTTATAGCTCGGTAAACATTTTTTTCTACAGTTTGCCGAGGATAATTTGAAACATATGGATCATGAAGAATAACTTTAGCCCTCTCCCGAAGAAAAGCTTTTCTAACTTTAAAACTGAGCGATTCTCTAATATCATCTATTTCCGCTTTAAAGGCTAAACCTAAAATAACCACCCTCTTGTTAGTCAGTTTAACACGTTCTCTAACTTTGCGAACTAAAAATAAGGGTATTGACTCATTTATTTTCCAGCTTGAGGCTATGAGTTCGGTAAAGGGGAATTCTGAAATCAGAAAAAAACCGTCTTTGAACAAGCACGGACCACCAGTCATGCCGGGCATTGACAGACCTCCGCGTTTATAGTTTTTGTTGACCAGGTTAACTATTTCATAGATATCCCGATGATAGTTTCCAGCCAGAACCATAAATTCATTTGCGATAGCAAAGCTTATATATCTGTACATATTGGTAAAAAGTTTTGCCAGTTCGGCAGAAGTGCTATCCGACAGCAAACATTCTACTCCGAGAGCTCTGAACAACTCACAAGCTTTTTGGCTACTTTTTTTATCTATGCCACCAATAATTTGCGGTATAGTCGGTATTTCTTCGATAGCTTTTCCTTCAGCAATGCGCTCGGGACAAAAGGCGACGAAGAAGTTTTTACCGACCCGGAGTTTAGGTAAGCTGTTGATAAATGAACAAACGTATTCCGTTGTTTGAGGCGAAACTGTACTTCTTAGGATTATGGTTTGATTCTCGCGCAAATGAGGTTTGAGAGAAATGAGCGCAGAATCAATTTGGTCATACACCGGATTCATGTTTTCATCTATAGGTGTCCCCAGAGTTAAAATAATATATTCACAATCTTTAGCGTGATGATACTGGGTTGTGGGAAAGAATTTTTTAGCGACGTATTTCTTTAGAAGCTCCGGAGCACCTTCCTCTAAAAAAGGCATATGACCCGATTTCAATTTTGCAATTTTCTCTTCTGATCGACCGACTCCGAACACGGTAAAGCCTTTGTCTGCCAATACCAGAGCTAGCGGGAGACCGACCCGGCCAATACCTATGACCGCTACCCCTTTTTTTAACTTTTTCATAGTTTCCCTTGCCGTTGCATACTTTTAAGCCAATAAACAACTTCAGTTAAACCTCGCCTGAGAGGAACATTTGTACTCCACCCCAGGACGCGTTTTGCCTTCGCTGTATCGGGTAAGCGACGTTTTATGTCAAAAGGGAAACCTTTTACATGCTTCAATCGAACTTGACCTTTTTTTCCGCACACAGAGTAAAGCAGTTGTGCCAAATCATTTATATTTATTTCTTCCGGACTCGAGATATTAAAATCCTCATTGATAGCATCTCTTGATTCCATTACAGCAACTATTCCTGATGCAATATCCGACACATGGGTGAAACATCGGGTTTGTTTTCCATCTCCAAGTATTTTTAAGGGTTGCTCATTTTTCAAAATTTTTTTTATGAGATCTGGTATGACATGAGCAAAACCTACCTCATCACCTGGAAATTCATTGATACCATAAGCATTAAAAGGCCGACAAATACTAAAAGGTAGTCGATACTCATCCCAGAACGCCCGGCAATACCATTCCCCTACCAATTTTGACATACCGTAAGATGTAACAGGAGATGGAATTTTTTTAACGTCTTCTTCTTTTGCCGGAAATTTCTGCGTCGATTCGAAAACCATGGACGATGAAACGTATACAAGTCTCTGAATTTTATTCTTGACTGCGGCTTCAAAAGTATTTGAGTAAATTTTATTATTCTCTGAAAGAATGGTCGCCGGGTATTGGTGAAAATACCCTATTCCGCCGATTTTTGCAGCCAAATTTATGCAATAATCCATTCCCGAAAAGACTGATTCCGCTTGTTTCTTTTCGCTTAAGTCAGCTCGTATGAATTCCGCTCCTTTTTCGATTAAATTTTCATGACCCGGTTTTGATAAATTATCGGCAATCCTCACTTGATATTTTTTATTTAATAGTCGGCGAACTACCTGGCTACCAATAAATCCCGCTCCACCTGTCACCAATACCTTTTTTTTCATATAATTTATGACCTGACCATTGTAATAGATAGCCATGGTTTTGTCCAGAATAACCGCCATAAACCCATAATGTCCCCGGTAACTGTTTTAAGAACTTTTACTGTTGAACCGGGGTTATCGACCCAGATAACAGGTTCTTCGTAAATTCTGTAACCTATCTTTTCAGATAGAATCAAGAGTTCGCTATCAAAAAACCACTCATTATCAGTAATATGGGGAATCAGATCATCAACTACCCGAGCTGATACTGCCTTAAATCCACATTGTGCGTCGGAAAAATGAGTTTGAAACAGAAGTTTCAGCAAAAAATTGTAGCCTCTAGACATAATTTCTCTTTTAAGTGGCCTTTTTTCCACCTTTGAACCGGATAAGAGGCGAGAACCAATGGCTACGTCATATCCCTGGTTTATGGCATTTACTACTCTGGGAAAATGAGATAAATCTGTCGATAAATCAATATCCATGTAGCTGTAGACGTCGGCTGTGTTTTTTTGCCAGTCGCATTTCACAGCTCTTCCCCGGCCCTTTTGCGGAATGAAAAGATAGTTAATCTCGGGGTACAGTTTAGTGAGCGACTTGGCAATAAGGCCGCTTCTGTCCGAGGATGAGTTATCAACAATTGTAATCCTCCAGTCACAGGCGGTGAGATTTTGTCGAAGAAAATTACGCAGACGCAGCGTGTTTGTCTTTAATTCTGCTTGCTCATTGTATATTGGTATTGCAATTTCAACTCGGGTTCGCTTTTTTGCCATATAAGAACACAAGTCCTGCGCATAAAATCGATGCCATAGATATCCAGTTGGAAATTATTCTGACGGGAGTGTCAGTAAATTTAGTTTGAATTAAACGCTCTCCTTGCGACAAGTAAAAAGCTATTTTACCATCTTGTGCATATGTTTGAACAGCTTTATCATCAACAATAACCTGCCACCCTGGAAAGGCAGTAATTGCCAGGACTGCTGGTTGCAGATGGCTGTTTATGACTCTGAGAACAAGCTCTGTCGATGTCTGTTTAAGAGTCTCTCTGACACCAATATCTTCCCCATAGATCAAGCCGCTTCCTCTGGTATCGCTTAGTTTATCGGGCCGAGGAAATGTCAAAGGAAGATATTCATCCGAGATTTTTGAAACTCGCCACTGAAGTTCCTGGGAATTATAGTAGCTATCAACCGGCTTGCTCTCCAATGTTCGCGGAAAAAAATATTTCATTTGTAAAACAATAGTAAAAGCTGAAAGGAAAACAAATATAAGACTTTGAAAACGCTTAATTGAAAGAAAAAGACTGCCGCTAAGCAGTGTTAACGCAAAACTAAGAAATACGAGAAAACGCCAGGGAAATTGGACATAAGAAAGAAGGCCGATTGAATCCCAGACAGGATAAGAATAACTACTGCTCATGAAAATAGACAGAATACAAATACTCACCAATACCAGGATGCAGCCGGCAAGAGCTTTATTAGCCTTTTTGTTAATTAATAAAAGCACAAGACTGACAAAAGCCGTGAGAATGTTAAGTTTTCCGACTTTAAAAGAAAGGCCATCTTCAAGACCTGGGGCTGATCCTCCATATCCCCAGGGAGAATCCCAGATCTGCTGGATATAAACAAAATGCGAATGAAAATCAACGCCGCCTGAAGTCAGAAGCGATACACTGGTAAAATTTTTTTCAGTGATTGCTGGAAACCAAAAAAAAGCAGATAACCCCATACCCAGACCAATCGCAAGGAACAGAATCAGGGCTTTTTTAAGTTTACCCTTATACAGGCATCGGGTAAAATAAATAATAAAAAAAATTGTTATTCCTACCAATGTCAACATGGCAATAATATTGTGGGAAAGGATTAAGGCCGATAACGATAATGCAGTGATTAAAAAACTTTTTCTGACAGGTCGCGCGTCGGTCATAATCAAATAAACTCCCAAAAAAAGCAGCGGCAATAACGCCATAGCCCAAAACTCACCGACCGCTCCTCTAACATATATATCGACAGCTTTATACGGAGCGTAAGTAAAATAAACAGAAGCAAGTAACCCGCCCCAAAACCCAAACAACCGATTCCCTAAAATAAACATCGTTAACGTTGCCAAAATTGCACTGGCAATAAACATTAACTTGGTTGAGGTAACAATATCAATACCGCTAAGATTGATAATGCCGCCGATATAGTACGGAAGCGGTGCATAGAAATTAAACAACGGATAACCAAAACCATAACCCAAATCAGAAACCCATCGAACGGGAAATTGTCCCGATGACAAAGCCTTAGCCATGACATAAACGCGAGCTACTTGAGTGTCATCATGCATTGGAAAATATCCTGATGAGAGAAGCGGACGGATACTTCCATAGCTGAGCAAGATTAGCAGAATAAAAGTTGCTAAAGATCGTAAGTGCTTCATGGTCGGGTTTTCCTGATGTTAATCATTTGACCAATAGCTAGCAGTATCAATAAGCTAAGAAAAGAAACTGAATCAGCTGCAAGCCGCATAGGAGTTTCAGAAAAAAAAACTTTTACATTGGTCTTGCCGGATGGAATTGAGATCTTTATGTATCCATTATCAGTGAACATTGAAGATCGAGCATTTTTATTATTCAATAATAAACTCCAACCCGGATAATATAGAGTGTTAATATCTATCGTATCATCAATGCCAGCATCAACATTAAAATCCATTGCCGAAGATTTAAGACGATTTATGGAGATTTTGGAATAACCACTTAGACTTTCGATTTTGCTAGCCGGTCGATTTTGGGGCGGGTGGTTGATTCCAACCGGCAAATACTCGTCTTGAACTGTCGTTGTTGCATCATTGGTTTCATAAAAAGTGTCGGTATTATATTGATATTTGATTTTTTGATAGCGACTGATTGCAATAATCACGACAAAGATGCTTACCGTAACGAATGCCGACTGAATATGCTTGTCCTTTTTAAGTGAAATAAAATAAGCAACTATGTAAGAAAAACTAATAATCGTGACAGCTAAAAATCGCCAGGGAAATTGAAATAGTCTGGGAAGAAAAGCATATGACCAAACTACAGTAGTTAGCGGTGATGCGGCCAGAAAAGCACTCAAGAGGGAAAACAACATCAGTAAAAATATTCTATCGGAGCGGATTCGCTTTTGTTGCAAAAGAATAATTGTAAATCCAAGTACCATCAGACCAATCAATCCTATTAGAAAAAGCGTGTCGAAGTTTAAGAAGTATCTCTGCCAATCCGAAACACGCACTCTAGGAAAAATGACATACGCCTGTTCCAACATGGCAGGAATCCAGAAAAAAGCCGATAAACCAAGTCCAAAAAAAATACTGATGAGAAAAAATTTATTATTTAACCAGGCGTAAATGATCAGAATAGGGGTAAAAAGTACAGCCATAGTATTATGCATAAGGATAATCATTCCATATGCTAGACTCGCAAGAACGATTCGTTTACTTACTACTGAATATAAAAAAAAAGGGACTATGCTTAAAGCTAAAACTTCACCTACTGATCCCCGTTGAAACAGGTCAAAAAGAAAATACGGAGCGTAGATACCAGTTATTGCTCCTACTCCAGCCGCCGGGTCTGAAAAAATTTTTCTTAACCATAGGAAAAGCCCGTAACCCAGAAAAACTATAGAACCAGCGAAAAGAAGTTTTACAGAACTAACAATCCCGAAGCCAATAAAATGAATCAGGCTTCCGACATAGAGGAAACCGGGGTAAAGAAAATTAGCAACCGGATAACCGTACTCATGATTTAATCTTCCAAGCCAGCGGACTGGAAATTGACCGTTACGCAACTCCTGCGCAAAGGCCGAAAGGCGGATAATCATCCAGTCTCCATCATCAGTTACCCACATTCCGGGCCGGAAAATAAGAATAAATAAAGGAAACATAGCCGCAAAAATGGCAAGAATCCAAAAACGGGAAGTTTTGATGGTATTATTCA
This sequence comes from uncultured Gammaproteobacteria bacterium, assembly GCA_964623155.1. GTDB lineage: Bacteria > Patescibacteriota > Microgenomatia > CAZUUL01 > CAZUUL01 > CAZUUL01. The sequence continues at coordinate 6,462 of CAZUUL010000005.1, read as the reverse complement.
TTTTTAACTTTTTCCTAGCGCGGAATCAACCGGTAGAGACGAAGATAGGTTGTTCCTTTTCCGCGAGGAATCTCGAGAACGAGTTTCAAAGGCCAATGGTCGTTGACTTGGCGGGTTTCTTTGAAAACAATATATGTAGGTTTCTCGCGACTAATTTTTTCCAGATTATTGATGGTATCTTCATTCATCGGCCAGTATCCATGAATCTCTATCCGCGGATCACCGACAAAATAAAGTTCAAAAGCTGCAGGAAATAAACCGAAGGTTCCCTCGGTGGCCAGATATATATTATTCTTTTCAATTTCCGCCATCAGGTATTCTCGGACTTCCTTGACTCCATAACCCGATGGCCAATCATCGAACAACTGCTTTCTATCGGAATCTGGAATCTGTGCATTTACCGGCTGGAAAATAAGGTAATAGTCAGTCTGGAATACCTGATTGAATAAAAACACCACAAAAACAATAAAAAATGTCCGATTTTTTATCAGCAATCCTACCCGGTAAATAAAGAATGCAACCAGAATATATAATCCTACAGTCATTGGCAAGAGGAAACGGGGAAAAAGCACTTTACCAAAAAGGGCTAGCATAATAAAGGGAAAAACAAACGACCACCATAAAAATAATCTTTCCCTAATAGAATCTCTGATAAACAGTGACCCCAAAACAATCAGAGAGAATGGTAATGTGAAATAACCGACAAGCCATTTTGTTAATCCCTCTAGGTTTGGTAGAAAATATTGCAATGGGTGATAAATCCAATACTTGAAGGGGTAAATAAACTCCTCATTTTTCCTAGCAATAATGTAAAACCAGGGTGACAAACGCAAAAAATTGTACATTGTATAAGCAATTGCAACTGTTAGTAACGAGAGCAAAAACCACTTGACGAATTTCCGATTAAAAAAATTCCTAACATTCACTAAAACCAGGCTGGGCAGAAGCAAAAGAATGTTAAATAAAGTATTTGTTTTAGTTAACATCCCCCCGCCGAATATTGCTCCTAAAATTAAAGCAACATCCAGCCTAACATGACGGACAAAAAAAATAATCAAATACATGCTCCATAGAGTGAAAGAGGTCACCAGGCTATCATAAAGCGCCAATCGGTCATACACTAAAAAGAAGGGTGAAATAATATATAAAACAGCAGCCCACATACCAACAGCCGTTTTTCTAAACAACTCACGGCCGACAAAAAATATACCGGCAAGGCTGGTAAAACCTGCCAGGACGGAAACTAGACGTCCGGCCAAAAGCGGATCGTGAACCAAACGCATCATGAGGATAAAAAACCAAATAAGTAAAGGTTGTTTACCGTCGGTGAGAGAGATGAATCGTTGCGAGTTATCAAGTAATCCGATCTTTGCCCACCACAGGTAAATGGCTTCATCAGTGAAGATAGGAATATATGTAAGATGAATCACACGTGTTATAAAGAATAACCCGATAATACATGTTGCCAGCAATATATGTTTTCCTGTTTTATTGGAAATTTTCATCGTGAGCTTTTAATAATACCTATTATTAAACCCAGACCAGTCAAGGCAATCATGCCAAAAGAGTTCATTATAGGAACGGGCGCATTCCAATCACCATACCATAAGTATGGAACATATCGAAACAAGAGTCCAGTCGAAAGTCCGATTATGGTGTAACGAACTACCATATTCATACAAAAGAACGATGACAGAGCAATAACCGGAATAAAATACCAAGGATAAGACTCACGCAACAATATTACCGGAGTTAAAGTCACAAGATAGATGAGCAGGCAAAACAAGAGAAATCTTTTATAAGTAAATATTTTTTTCTTTAAAAAGAAAACAATAAATAATGGTGATAAAGTCAACGTAAGGAATTTTATACCCACAGAAAGAAACAGCAGCAGCAAAGAAGATTTTATACGATGTTTGAAAAGCATATATATGGCCCACAGGCTGAAGAAAACAACAAAAACTTCATTATGGGGACTGACAATGCTTTCAACAATGACTAAAGGATTTAGGGCAAAGAAAGCCGTCACCATATTTTCTTTTCCCGGCGTTACAATCTCACTTATCTTACGGATAAGCAAAACATTTGTCAGAGCCGCGGCAAAAAAAAGAAATTTAAACAAAAACAGCGTCACAACGAATTTATCGAGTCCGAGGGTGGAAGGAACAATAGTCAGAACCAGCCAAAGAGGTCCATACGGATAATATCTGTGAGTCCAACGCATAAATCTGGTCCAGGTATCATCGGGAAAATCCAGCGCTTTAAAATAATATGGCGAAAGATGATATTTGGTGACAATCCTAGCGTCAAAAAGATAGTTGAAAATGTCATAAGAAAAACCTGGATAAGCAAACAAAGCCATACCATAGACTACAATAATCAATGACTTCAATTTTCCGGCAAGATTTTTTTCCCATATTCGGCTTAGCACCTCGTTGTAAAGGAAAATTAAAATGACAACAAATACAGCAAAAAATATTGCCGACAGGGAACGATTGAAATAACCAAACCGTGTTAGCATCTGTTGGAATACCAGATATACTGAATTACTAAATAGCGTTAAATTCAGATCAACTTGACTGTAGCTGTAGACTGAAAAAGAAATCCATAGCAGGTAAATACTTACAACTAGCAAGGGAAAATTTTTCTTTGAAGCAGCCAGTTTGTTATCCATATTGACCCAGGATACTGTTTCGCTTAATAGCTATAAGATCAGCTATTGCCTGAAGCGAGTCTTTGATCGGGTTTATTCTTCTACTCTCAACATAATGCCACTCAACTGGAACATCTTTAATTTTAAAACCATTTTTTTGTGCTATATAGAGGATTTCAACATCAAATCCGGCCGTCACTGACGGACCGGAAGCTTTTTGGGGTGCATTGTACCGCCGCAATTTTTTCACAACAGTTTTAGCTGCATTGCTTGTAAATGCTTTAAAGCCACATTGGGTATCACGGACGTTTTTTAATCCAAGAATAAATTTGCGCAGAAATATAAACCCGACCGCCATGAGTGATCTAAGGAGCGGTGCTCCCTCTCTTTTCATGTTTCTTGAACCAATAACGACGTCGTAATCTTTTTCAAACCACGGGAGTACTTTATCAAGTTCGGTAATCGGCGTTGCCTGATCAAGGTCAGTGAAAAGAACGTGCTCACCCCTTGCCTCGATCATTCCTCTAATAACCGATGATGCCTTCCCCGAATGTTGACTTTGGATAACATGAAATTTGAGTTTATTCTTTATAAATTCCTGCAAGAGTTTAAGACTTTCATCGGTCGAACCGTCATCAACAACTATAACTTCCCATGAGTAGGGTTTTTTTTCAAGAAAATATGCAACCTGAGCCAAAGCTCCAAGCCGGAGATTTCTTGCCTCATTGTAACAAGGAATGACAATCGATAAATAAGTCGGGTTTGTCATAAATTAGCTCAATTCACCACTCTTTATGTGCTCGAGCTTAAATATCTGGATGGTTATTATGTCCCATTGACCAGTGACTTCGGCTTTACCAAAACCGGCAACTTCCCATAAAGGATTACCCAAAGGTTGACAATCTTTATTTTCACAGATAACAATAAGTTGTTCGCTGACTGATTTTCTTTGCGGGTCAACTGCTGCATTTTCAATCGTTACCGGTTTCTTACCCCATAACTCAAAAAAATACCGGTATGCGTGGTCAGAATTTCCTGACGTAACAAGAGCAAAATTATATGGTCTTCCATTGGTCAAACTAAGAACAAAGTGGGCAATAGTTTCGCTTTGCGTAAGTAGCCTATTGGGTTCCTGCCGATGGGGTGAGTGATAGAAATAAGATGCAATAAGGAAAACTAAAGTCACAATAACCAGCCACTTTCCAAGTACTCCTTGCTTAAGAGTTTGCGAAAAAATGAATCCCACGATCAGAAACGGCAGGGGAAACACCGGAACAAAATAATAATTGTAAATGGCACCTGTATATAAACCGTACCCGCCTAAGGCAACGACTAACCAGGTGAGAAGAACTAGCAATGAATCTCTTTGGCCAGAGGAAAAATGACGCCGGAAAAAAAAATAAGCAGCAAAAAAAATTGCAATTGCGATAACGGTAATCTTTGCTAGTAAAGCGTTTTCTACAATCACAAGTTGCCAGAATATTCGCACTAGAACATCATTTACTGTCACAAAAAACAAGCGCAAACTGAAGGCAGCGTTTGTTCCACGATCGGCAATGAAATGAAAAATTGTATTAGTATTTGGAAAACCATGACGCAACTCAAAAAAAATGAAAGGTGAAAAGGTTATTATCACCCCCAAAAAAAAATGCCCTAAATGTCGAAGGTTGATTTTGATACGAAAAATAATAGGTAGAAGAATAAATACTCCACTAAAAAGCAACGCTAAATAATGAAGCTGAAGAATAACACCGAATGAAAGCCCAACGACAAATAGCCATTGCCATTGTCTATTAACGAAAGATTTTAATAATCCGTAGATTATCAGTAAAGCGAACAAGGGCACGGCATTGGGATTCCAGGATGACCGTGAATAAATGATTACCAGAGGCGAAGTGGCATATAATAAAGCTGCAATTATACCTGTAGCCGGATTTAAAAATTCGCGCCCGAGCCTATATAAAAGGTAAATAGTTATTAAAGACAAACATCCCACCATAATAGCAGGCCCGACCGGATCAAAATGAAACAACCATAAAAATGGCGTCATCATATAATAATATATTGGACCAAGAAACATCCCACCAACACTTGTCACCGGCCCAAGCATAGTAAAAATATGATCAACTATGATGCGTTTTACAACAAGAACATCCCTTCCTTCGTCACCTAAGAATACTAAATAATCACGCATCCGATAGAAGCGGACAATGGCTCCCACTATCAAAATACCGGCTATCAATATTTTTTCCCGAAAAAAACGGTCTGGAAAATTGAAAGTGCTAATGTTCATGAGTTCTCCAGATATACCGGTTGTAAACGAAAAAACTATAGGGAATGACAAAAAAAATGATTGCAAGAATCATAAAAATAAACCACGATGAGTGGCCAAAAAGTATCACTCCAAGAGAGACAATCGCTCCTTGAATAAGGATAGAACCAAGAGAAGCAATGTTGAAAGCTGTAAATCGCTTTAAAATTCTTCTTCGCCCGGAAAGTTTTTTTTGCCTGAATGTCCAACCGTTGTTAAGAATGAAATTTGATATTATAGCTATTTCCGCAGCAATAGTTACGGCAGCGCCAGGAAATAAACGCATCCTCACTAACAGATGAGCAACAGCAGCTTGAATCGAAAAACCGATACCGCCAACCACCAGATAACGCCACATGGTGGAATAACTGAACACATATAGAAGAACATTGTATATATAGTCCGGGGGAATGATTTTCGATTTTCCCCAAGAGCGGTCAATAAAAACCAATGGGATTTCTGTCACCACAAATTTGTGCTGATGAACACGATGAAGAAAGGCTACCTGAAAAGCATAGCCAGGAAATTTTGATAGGCCTCCGCCGACAGTTTGAAAAACACTCGCGCGAATAGCTCGGTAACCACTAGTCCAATCGTGGATAGAGGGAATAAATAACCCGAATCTTACAATTAAATTTCCAAAGAACGAAAAAATTTTTCGATGGAATGCCCATTCTTGTGGAATTGATCCTCCTCTGATATATCTGCTGCCAATAACAAAATCTGATCCCTCATCAATCTCTTTTAAAAAATGTGGAATAAGGTTAGGATCGTGAGAAAGATCTGCATCCATCTCAAAAACTACATCGGCTTTCATTTTATAAACCGCGTAATTCATGCCTCTGACATAAGCCATGCCTAAACCCTTTTTTTCGCCACTGATTAAAGTCAGTCCTGGATACGTTTTCATAAACTTTCTAACTTCTTCCGCAGTACCGTCAGGAGAATGATCGTCAACTACCAAAGTTTCAACTTGATACTTTTGCGGAAGATTGTTGGCTGCTTCGGAAATTTTTTTTAGGACCTTACCGATATTTTCCCGCTCGTTATATGTTGGCAGAATAATAACTGCTTTCATAAATCCTTTTGAATATAAGAAACTGTTTTTTTAATTCCTTCTTCAAAGGTTGTCCTTGGTACCCAGTCGAGGATTTTTTTTGCAAGAGTTATATCCGGCCGGCGACGGGCAGGATCACTTTCAGGCAAAGGGCGGTGCTTGACTTGAAAGGGTTTTTCCATAGTTTTAGCTATCGATCGAGCGATTTCGTTGACTGACATTTCTTTGTCATTACCTAAATTAATCACTTGACCTTTTGTCCCTTGTTTGTTCATGGCCAAAATAATACCTTCTACCATGTCAGTGACAAAACAGAACGATCGCGTCTGATCGCCTGTCCCGTAAATAGTAAGCGGCTTACCCTGGAGAATTTGATGAATAAAATTTGAAATAACGCGGCCATCATCCGGTTGCATGCGCGGACCATAGGTATTAAAGATG
>CAZUUL010000004.1:16282-21493 GCA_964623155.1 uncultured Gammaproteobacteria bacterium | reverse complement strand
AAGGTAAGAAGAAATGTTCATCTTGCGGCTGGTTATGGCTACCTGGATTGGGAAAGATAGCGCATTGATAAAAGCAGCGTAAGCATAGATGATCGCGTCTTGTTCCTCCCCAGACAGGAGGCCGAAGTTAACTGCTGACGTTTCAACAACTATCGCAGCCGATCCGTCGCTAGCCAACACCAAATCATCGCTAATTTCTTCGATTTCGATAAAATCCTGGGTGCTGCTGCGGATAGGCGCAATATTTTTCTTTTGGGCAGACATGACAGAAAATCAAATCCCAATTTCCAAATCCCAAATTCTAAACAATATAAAAATTTCTAAATTCAGAAAATTAATTTTATTATTGGTATTTTGGTCATTGGGTATTATTTAGAAATAGGAATTTAACTCGTTCCAAATACTTCTTTCATCATTCGTTCGCGATGAACCTCGCGTTCGCTCTTGGCCAGGATTTCCAAGGGTGTTGTTAACTGGCCGGTTAAGGTCATGGTAATTGTATCAAAGGTGAATTTTTTTTGCGCATCGTCCACTTCGACAGTATAGGTTTCATTGGCAAGCGGAGTTGACGCGGCAAACTGACCGAGGCGATTGGATTTAAGCGCTCGCTGCGGAATACCATTCTTGTCTTTAACTGTAATGATGATGTTGGATAAAAGATTGCCTTGGCTGTCTTTGATGATGCCTGAAATCATATTGGGCACCTGGGGGATTGTCGGAAGTCCGGCCCGGGGCGCGTCTTCCGGCCGGATAATTTTGACATTCGGACTGGGGTTTTGCGCGGGAGCGGCAGTGGATGTTTGAGCTTGGGGATTGACCATCGTCCGCTTGAGCATAGCCAGTTCCTGAGCCAAACGGTCTTTTTCCTGAGCTATTTTGGCCATTTCCTCCTCCATTTGCAAATATTGCGGATTGGAGCTGTTGCTCGGCGGGTTTGGGACTGGAGTTGCCGGCTGAACCGGCTGGGGTTGCGGGCCGGGTTGCGGGGTAGAGGACGTTAACGCTGTGTGGGCTTGATTGAGTTTCATTTGTGCCATTGCGCTTTTTAGCGCCATAGCTTGGGTAATTGCCGATGCCTGTTTTTGCGGCAATTCCAACTGTGGTAAGTTATTAAGCGGTTGGACCGGGTGGGGAAAAGCCGATGCTATGGTTTGAACACGCGCTCCTGGTTTATCAGCCGGCGTAGCCGGCGTAGCAAACAGTGCCATAGTTTGAGCAAGCTGGCGCTGTTCATAAGTATCAATGGTTTCATGCGGGTGTTTGGGAAGAGTCGCCAGATAAGCTTTTAGTTTGTCTTGTGACTCTTTCATTTTTGGCAGATGTTTGCTTGTTGCAGCCGTCTGTTTGGGAGTCTGGCTGACCTGGACGAGAATGTCCGGCGGGTGGTTTTGTTTCTGCCAAAGGAATTGAGTTGGCGAATAAATGCTTTTTAGGTAGGCGGCAAGCCAGCGGTCAAGTGGCCGTTCCTGCACGGGTACGAAAGCAAAAGCCACGCCGCCTAAGGCAAAAATAATAGCTGCTGGCCAGCTGATAAGCGAAGGAAGTGGAAATTTGATAATTAAATAAGCCACAATAAATCCGGCCAGCAGCTCGCCAAACTGCTTGAGTGTCATGTCGCCGATGAGATGAAATTGAAAACCAGTGATGTTCCTGGGAACGGGATGCTGTTCCATAATATGTAGCAGTATTGTAAAATCCTGCCTTTGTTATTGCAACTCTATAAAAGTGTATAAAAGGACAAAGAAGTGGGTAAAAAACTGAAATATTTTTTATGGGCCGGTGTTGATAGTGAAAACAGTTAGGGGAATGCCTGTAAAATTTTGCAGCAGTCCCAGCAAAATATAAGAGCCGACGACTACGCCAATTCCTATGAATGCATAAGTCATAGTGTTTCTGGCTGATTCGGTGGAGATAGGATCGCCGCCGCCGGTTAAGAACTTAAAAGCAGCAACCACAAACATAATAAAAAAAGCAAAAATGGCAATAACTGTTGCTATGGCAATTATCCGGGCAAAAACCGTCTCAAGGTCTTTAAGTTGGGCTGGTCCGGGACTTCCGCTTATCCCCGGCGTGGTTTGGGTATAGGTGGGAAAAGGAGATTGGGCAGAAACCGGCGAAGAAACGCCAACAACACAGAAAAAAACTACTCCAATAAACAGAGCTAATCGTTTCATTAATAAGCCGTTGGTATGCTTAGGTTTCCCAATATAGTTATCCCCAGGAACTGTTGCAGGAGAAGGGTGATAGCCCAGGCAGAAAAGACTACAATCAGTCCAACAATGGCATGGATGATCTTGTTTCTGGCTGCCTCAAGCCCGGCTTTATCACCACCACTGGTGATCCACTGGATACCACCGATAACCAGGTAAGCAAAGGCTAGAAGTCCTGCCACAATTAAAAGAAAGGCAAAGACACTACTTATTATTTTACCTAAGTTGGTGACTCTAAAGTTGGGAGGCGTGGGAACAGTGATGCCAACCATACCTTCAGTTGCGGTGGGAGTTTGTGCCATCACTCCTCCTGCTAAACTAACTAGTCCTCCCAGACCCAAACTAACTCCAGAAAATAGCTTTTTCACAGAATCACCTCGCTTTCTTATTTTTAAGTTTTTAAGGGAGCATTTCCCTCAATGATTTGATTATGGGGGGTTTTAAAAGTGTTGTCAAGAGCAAGAGACTAATTAGGACAACAGGCCCAGACTCCATCAAACTTGCGGCAGAATGGCCGGGGAGAACTACAAGCCGTGGGACGTTCCAGCTCAATTGCGCAGGCGTCGTTTTTGACGCAATCGCTTGGTATGCCTGTGCCGCCACCTGGAGGTGATTGGCTAATTGTTGGGATTGAAAAGGTGGGAAAAGAAATACCCAGCCATTGAAAAACAAAAGTCATGATTGCCCAGGAGGCAGCTACCAGAATAAGCCCGATGACTGCGTGCATGATCCGGTTGCGGGCTGCCTCAAGCCCGGCTTTATCACCACCACTAGTGATCCACTGGATACCGCCCAAGACCAGAAAGAAAAAAGCCAGAATGCTGGCAATGACCAGGATAAATGCCAAAGAGCTGCTGATAATTTTTCCGAGCATGTTTTCCCCGCTCTGGCTACAGGTCCAGGGAAGCACCGGATTGCAGATTTCCTGGGCAAAAACTGGTTTGATAAACATGTTATTTATTTGGATTCAACTGTTTTACTAGATCAGCCGGATTAAGGAGTATTGTCAGTCCCAAAAACTTGCCAAAAACGCTGATGATGGCAATTGAAGCTACAACAATTATCAAACCAGTAAAAGCATGCATGATCCGGTTGCGGGCTGCCTCAAGCTGCTGTTTATCTCCGCCCGAACTCATCCAGGCAAATGCGCCAATGATTAGTTGAAAGCCAAACCATAGCCCGGCAACAATGGTTAAAAGTCCAATGATGTTGGAAACGACCGTGGCAAAGGCTTTAAAAGCTCCCAGCGCATCAGGAGTTTCCATGAGTTTGCAAAATGGACCCAGACCAGCGCAGTCATTAATCAGTTTTTGTCCGCTTGGCGTCAGAGTAGGTTGCATAAAAATTATGGCCCGGACCGATTAAATATCGTCGGCCGCAGGATATAGCCCGGATCGCCAAAAATAACATAACCGATAATGGCTGCAAAAATAAAAGAGGTAACAATGATTGCCAGTCCAACCAGTGATTGCCAGATTTTTCCCCAGGCAGCCTGAATGTTTTTCGGGTCGCCGCCGGCATTGATAAACTGAAATCCGGCCAGAAGAATGTTTAAAAATGCCCAGAGTCCAGCAGCGGCAAAAAACAGCCGCAACAAATTGCCCAGAAGCTTGGGCGCGCCGAGTTCAACCGGCTGGCCGATAGGAGGGGTGATGACGCCGAAGAAAGAAGTTGGCGCTTGTGCCATGGAAGATTTTGTGAATATAAAGAAGACTGTAAAGTAAGCAAATACAATAAATGATATACGTTTAAGAAAAAACATATAGTAGAAATTTAAAACCCTGGTATTTTCACGCCTGTCACATTTTGAATAATTTGCATTATCCAGTAAGCCGAGATGATTATCAAAAAACCAATCACAGCGGCTTTGAGCGTATCTTTCCATTTGCTCATCTGTTTGGCATCACCGCTGCCTGCATGCATTATGATTTGAAATCCGGAAACAATCAACAGGATAAAAAAAATGACGCCTGCTAAAACCATGATCTTTGGCACAAAGGCATTTAGCAGGCTGGCCGGAGTTTTAAAGTCGGCACAGGGGGGAAAATAGTCGCAGATGTTGACTTGGGCTTGGGCTGGCGAAGCAACAAAAAACAAAAAACAAAAAACAAAAAAAGTGATTGATAAAAGACGAATCATAATATTTGACGATCTATTTTCTATCATCTATTGTCTAAATACTTTTGTCAAATGATTTTTTATTATTGCCCGACTAAAGTATACTTAGCAAAATGGGCAAAATGGTAAAAAATAACACCAGCGAGAACATGGTTGTTAAGAGTGTTCTTTTGGGAGACGAGAAAGCTCTAAGGCAATTTTGGCGTGAGCATAGTCCTAAGATTCACGCCTTTATCCGCAAAAGAATTCAGAGTGCGGAGGATGCGGAAGAAATTCTCCAGGATACATTTTTGGCAGTACTTGAAAGTCTGCGCGATTTTGACTTTCGCTGCCAGCTGTCAACATTCCTGTGTTCAATCGCTCAGCATAAAATAATTGACCATTATCGAAAAAAGAAAGTTAAACAGATTTTGCTTTCCCGCCTTTCGGCTGACTGGGTTCCGCTGGTTTCCCAATTTCTAGGACCAGAAGAGGAATTTGACACAAAAGAAGTTGAATACAGGATCCGGCTGGTTTTTGCCAGACTTCGGCCTTTACATAGAAAAATCTTGACTATGAAATACATCGAAGGACAAAGCGTGGCTGAGATAGCAAAACAGCTGGCAGTTACCCTAAAAAGTGCCGAATCAACGCTGTTTCGCGCCCGCATGGCTTTTGTTGAGATTTATCAGGTTGTATAGTAATCTCAAAACCAAATGTCAGGTTTAGTATTCACTATCTAACACACAAGTAGTATCTACTACTGTATTCTAGTAGTGAGGAAAAACAAAATGAGAATCTGACATTTTGTTTTTATCGAACTATATAGAAAAAATTGCTATGAAAACTGGACTAAATAAACTCGAACAAAAAATCTTTCCCATCCTGCGAAAAAAACAGGTCG
>CAZUUL010000004.1:0-16272 GCA_964623155.1 uncultured Gammaproteobacteria bacterium | reverse complement strand
ATTCCTCCCCAAAGCCTGGGGTCATTCACACCTTTTTACCATCGGGCAATGCCCTTTTTAAAGGTTTCGCCCTGGCGCGTAATATTTCTCTGGTCGCTGTTTGCCACGGTCATGCTGCGGCTGGTACTCGGCCACTGGTTTGTGCGTCTGGCCTCCCTTCTTCAGCGCGGCTTCTAATACTATGATGAGTAACTTTCTGCGCTGGCTAAAAAGCTGGGTTGAATTTATCAAACTGATTGTCGGCACGATTCAAACTCCCTATCAGAGCTATCGTACCATTGCTCTGCGGCCGGATATCCGCCACTTGGTTTTTATCGGCCTGCTCATTTCAGCCTATTTCGCTTCAACTTTTTTGGTAAAGGGCGGTTTGCGCGCCAGCCCCCTATTTTTAACCGAATCACTTGTTAAAGTTAGTATTAGTATAGCTGTTTCCTATTGTTTATCGCTTTTTCTGATTTATCTTTTGGGAGAAGTGGTTAAAGCGCGATCGTTGCAACATTTCAAAAACAGACGGGTGGAGAAGGATGACCTAATTCGCCTGGGCGTTTTGTGGGGATACACATTTATTCCCACTACTCTCTGGTTTTTGCTGATGTCGGTCTTTTACTATTTCCTGCCGCCTCCCCGCACAGTCAGTTTCTTAGGTCAACTCGCGAGCGCCTTCTTTATCAGCATTTCGATAACTATTCTTTTATGGAAAATTATTCTTTACTATCTTACTCTTCGCTTTGGCTTAAAATTTGATCTGAAAAAAATTATTGCCTTATCCTTGGTCCTTTTTCCCAGCTATGGAATTTATGCCATAGTGATGTATAAATTTGGTATTTTCCGGGTTCCTTTTTTATGAACCTGCGCGATTTTAAAACCAGTAAAGCCAGGCGGGAGGCGCTCGAGCGCCATTTAAATGTTAAGCTGTTAAATATAGCCAACACGGTTTTGGCTGATGATGATTTTTCTGGTCATTGTGAAAACTCTATCGGAGCAGCACAAATGCCTGTGGGGGTAGCGGGACCACTTAAGATGCGGAAATTAGAAGTTGGAAATGAGAAGTTGGATGCAAATAATAAAGATTATTATATTCCTTTAGCTACTACAGAAGGAGCTTTGGTAGCCTCTGTAAACCGGGGTTGTAAAGCGATCACTGAAAGTGGAGGAGCAGCGGTTTTTACAGAACATGTTGGGACAACGCGAGGTCCTGTTTTTATCACCTCTAGTCTTAGGGCGAGCTTGGAGCTTAAACATTGGCTAGAGGACAATTTTGATTTAATGGACGAGGATGCGCAAAAGACATCTTCGCATACTCGTCTGAAAAAAATCGGCACCAGAATTGTAGGAAGAAATGTCTATATCCGCTTTTATTTTGACACCTCTGACGCGATGGGAATGAATATGGTAACCATTGCCACCAATTCGATGGTTCGAACCATCGAACTAAAAACAGGTGCGCATTGTGTCTCTTTGGCTGGAAATTTTGATATCGATAAAAAGGCGGCCTGGCTCAATAGTATCAGTGGTCGGGGAAGGAGAGTTTGGGCAGAGGCGGTTGTCTCCAAGCAGGTTGTCAAAGATATTTTAAAAACTACTCCCCAAAAGATTTTTGCGGTCTGGCTGAAAAAATGCCTGATCGGAAGCGCCATGAGCGGCTCTTTAGGTTTCAACGCTCACTTTGCCAATATCATCGCGGCGCTTTTTATTGCTACTGGTCAAGACCCGGCTCACGTGGTTGAAGGAAGTATGGGAATAACCACGACAGAGTTACTGCCGGATGGGGATGTGAATATTTCGATTTACCTGCCGGCTCTTATGGTTGGGACAGTGGGGGGTGGAACTGGACTGCCAACCCAAAAAGAAGCTCTTAAAATAATGGCAGTAGCAGGCGTAGGCAAGGTTGAGGAATTTGCAGAAATTGTTGGAGCTGCGGTTTTGGCAGGAGAGATATCTCTTTTGGCAAGTTTAGCAAAAGGAAGTTTGGCAAGAACACACGAAAAGTTTAGAAAGTCAAAAGTTAAAAGGTAAAAGTCAAAATTACAAGTTAAAATTTAAAAGTGATAAAACTTTTTGCTTTTGCATTGCATTTTTGACTTTTGATTTTTGCCTTTTGAACTTTTTATGATCGGTATTATTTCTTATGGCGTTGCCATTCCGCGTTACCGAATCAAAATTTCCGAGATAGCTTGTGTCTGGGGAAAAAATCCGGGCGAGATTGAGCGCGGTTTGGGCATTTCGGAAAAAGCAGTTCCGGGTATTGATGAGGATACGGCGACTCTAGCTATAGAAGCTGGAAGCAGAGCTCTTGCCCGGGCCTCGGTTTCTGCAAAGGATATAGGCGCCGTCTTTGTCGGTTCAGAAAGTCATCCTTATGCTGTCAATCCAACCTCAACCATTGTCGGCGAATACCTAGGGGTGGGCAGGAATTATTTATCGGCTGATTTAGAATTTGCCTGCAAAGCCGGGACGACGGGTATGCAAATAGTAGCCGGATTTTTGGCAAGCGGCAAAATCAATTATGGTTTAGCCATCGGCAGCGATACAGCCCAGGCCAAGCCGCACGATATCCTCGAATACACAGCCGGAACAGGGGCTGCGGCCTACATTTTGGGAAATAAAAAGCAGGAAATCATCGCCGAACTAGTTGATTTTGACTCGTATGAGTCTGATACTCCGGATTTTTGGCGCAGGGACGGGATTGCTTATCCCTCGCATGGTGGCCGGTTTACCGGCGAACCGGCCTATTTTGCCCATGTCTTAGGAGCAAGCCGCGGGCTTTTGCAGAAAACTAAAATGAAGCCATCTGACTTTGATTACTGCGTTTTTCATATGCCCAATGGAAAATTTCCCAAACAGGTCGCCGAGCGTTTGGGTTTTTTGCCTGACCAGCTAGCTCCTTCATTTATTGTGACTAAAATTGGCAATCCGTATTCGGCTTCATCGCTTCTTGGCCTGGCCAGTGTTTTGGATATAGCCAAACCAGAACAAACTATCTTTATGGCATCTTATGGTTCAGGTGCTGGTTCGGATGCGTTTGTTTTTCGAGTGCAAAAGAGGAGTAAGCCAGGAGCTAAAACAGTTGCCAAACTCATCGGACAAAGAAATTATGTGACATATGCTCAGTATTTAAAGATGACGAGGAAGATTTAAAATAGAAAATCTTAGCTTGGAAGTGAGAAATGAGAAATGGGAAGCTGGAAATTGATTTGAGATATGAATATATCTATATTAGGTGCTTCAACGACAAAATTCGGCGAACTGTGGGACCGTTCTCCTAGAAGTTTGGTGCAAGAAGCAGTCAACGGAGCCATGATTGAAGCTGGCATAAAAAAGGACAGAATTGAAGCGCTTTTCGTCGGCAATATGCTGTCTGGGATTTTAGGCGGTCAAGAACAGCTGGGGACGCTGTTTGCCGAAGAACTAGGTTTGGTTAATGTTCCGGCTGTTAAAATCGAGGGAGCGTGCGCCTCGGGTAGTTTGGCCGTTCATCAAGCGGTTGTAAGCATTCTCTCGGGTTTGTATGAAACAGTGCTGGTCGTGGGTATTGAAAAAATGACCGATCATTCACCCAATGACGTTTCCAAAGCCTTAACAGCAGCAGGTAGCGACGGCGAGCGATTTGCCGGAGCAACATTTCCTGGTTTGTATGCGATTATGGCGCGGGCTCATATGGAAGAATATAAAACGACAGAACAACAGATGGCTGCTGTGGCGGTAAAAAATCACTTTCATGCTTCGCTTAACGGTAAAGCCCATTTTAGCAACGTCATTACTCTTGATCAGGTACTTAGCAGCCCTAAAATTGCCGATCCTTTAAAACTTCTGGATTGTTCACCTATATCAGACGGAGCCAGCGCCGTTATCCTTACGGCGAAGCCAAAACGAGTTTGCATCATAGCATCAACTGTTGCCACTGATTCGATAGGACTTGCTCAAAGAGAAAGTTTAACAAGTCTTAAGGCAACCCGAGTTGCTGCCAAAAAAGCTTATCAGCAGGCTGGAGTTTCTATCCGCGATATTGACGTGGCTGAAGTGCATGATTGTTTTACTATTGCTGAAATTATGGCAATGGAGGATCTGGGATTTTACAAATCTGGGGAAGCCGCTCACCTGGTTGCAACCGGACAAACTAGGCTTGGGGGAAAAGGGCCAATCATCAATACTTCTGGCGGGCTCAAAGCCTCGGGTCATCCGGTTGGTGCAACCGGGGTAAAACAGCTGGTTGAGATTACTGATCAACTTCTCGGTCGAGCAGGAAAGAAACAGGTTGAGGGAGTGCGCCTTGGGCTTAGCCATAATGTTGGAGGAAGTGGCGGGACGGCAGTGGTACACATATTAAAAAACGTATGAAGCTAGAAGCTGGAAACTTGAAACTAGATTTTAAAAAATTATAAAATCTAGCTTCCATCTTCTATCCTCCAGTTTCCAAAGTATGATTAGTCCAGTCAAAGTTTGGCGAAATCAGGCGCAAGTTGCAGCGAGTTTGGGTAAACGGGGAAAAATTATTTCCTTTACCGTCATTCGTACTGGTCCAAGTGGATTTGAGTCACAAATTCCCTACCCGATTATCGTGGTGCAACTGCCAAACAGCCAACGGATGGTTGGTCAACTGGTGGATTGGAATGAAAGTGATTTGTGTATAGGTTGTCCGGTCGAAGCAATTCTTCGCCGGGTGCGTGAACCACACAAAGAGGGAGTCATTGCCTACGGGATTAAATTTAGACCTGTTTAGCAAAACATAGCTTAAGATTTTCTTATGCCATGAAAAAATCTAACAATATATCCATAACTGTTTCTGCTCCCGGGAAAATTTATCTTTTGGGTGAACACGCGGTAGTTTATGGTAAGCCGGCAATAATAGCGGCAATTAACCAGCGGGTCTATGTTACAATTTCAGAGGAAAATCACAAAATTGTCTTTGAAGGAAGTGAAGATGATGCTTTTATGCAAACGGCAATTAATATTTTTAAAAAAACCTATCACATTGAAAACCTCCGGCCGTTTCGTTTAAAAATCGTTTCCCAGCTTGCCATTGGTTATCACCTCGGTTCGTCAGCGGCAGTTGCTGTTGCGGTAATGGCTGCGCTCCATGTTTTTTTTAACAAAGGTTGGAATCCAACAAGAATCAATGAGTTAGCATACGAGGTTGATAAAACCCGTTATCCGGTATCGGGCGGAGACAACACCGCTTCGACCTTCGGCGGTTTCATCTGGTACAGGAAAGAACTGGAATTTTTAAAGAGCCTGTGGCAGCTTCCTTTTCGCATCTCATCACAACTTTCTCCTTTTGTTTTGATCGATTCAGGAAGATCAATTGATAATACTGCCATGATGGTGGAAAAAGTTAAGTTAAAAATGAAAAATGAAAAGTTAAAAGTTGAAAAAATTCTTAACCAGCAAGAAGAACTGACTAAAAGAGTTGTCATTGCTCTTAAAGACGGCGATGAAAAACTTTTAATTGCGAGTATTCGGGCGGGAGAAAAAAACTTAGAAAAGCTCGCTGTAGTTGGCCGAAAAGCAAGCTCGATTATTCGCGCAGTCGAACAGGCTGGCGGGGCAGCCAAAATTTTAGGGGGTGGTGGGGTAAGGCAAGGGTCGGGAATGCTTTTAGCCTATCATCACGATATCAAAATTGTTATTGATCTGGCAAAGAAAAAGAAATGGGAGCTTGTTCATATTCAGATGGGCGAGGAAGGTTTGCGGAAGGAGACCTAGGATGCAAAATCCTCAACTTTTTAATTCGGGTTTTTTATCGATTGAGGATCAGGTGATTAATCAGCTAATGCAAAAAAACCAAGCTAGGCGTGTGGTTAGTGTTTCGGCGCCGGGGAAACTCATGCTTATGGGTGAACACGCGGTGGTGTATGGCCGGCCGTGTCTGGCTACAGCGATTGACCAGCGCATGAGTCTGACTGCTGAATGTTTAGACGAACCTGTTTTTATTCTTGATGCTCCGGATGTAAACGTTGTTAATTACAATAAACCAATAAAAGAGCTGGGAACAGGTGAAGTACCCAAAGGTGCAAGTTTTGTCGAAGTTGCGATAAAAAATTTTCACCAAAAATATCCACTTTGGAAAGGTATTTCTATAAAAACTTGTGCTGCATTCTCCGGCAAGTTTGGTTTTGGCGGGTCATCAACATCAATAGTTTGCACGCTTAAGGCTCTGACAGAATTATTTGAGGTAAATCTTTCCCCCAAAGAAATTTTTGACTTAAGTTATCAAACAGTTTTAGATATACAGGGTAAAGGGTCGGGATTTGACGTAGCGGCGGCAGTCTATGGAAAGACATTGTATTTTGTGTCAGGTGGCAAAACAATTGAGCCATTGTCAATAGCAGAGATTCCTTTGCTAGTGGGTTATTCGGGGGTTAAAGGTGATAGTGTTGCATTGATAAATCAGGTTGCTGAAAAAATAAAAAACCAGCCCGAGAAAGGCGAGCGGATTTTTGAGGCGATTGCCAAATTGGTTGAAGAAGCAAAAGAAAACATGTTGCAAAATAATTGGGAGCGAGTCGGGAAGCTTATGGATTTTAATCAAGACTATTTGCGTCATCTGGGAGTCAGCACTCAAAAACTTGAGAATTTAATTAGTGCCGCCAAAGGAGCAGGCGCGTTCGGAGCAAAACTTTCGGGCGCCGGCGGAGGTGATTGTATGATTGCCCTAGTTTCAGCGGAGAAGAGGAAAGAAGTTGAGGAAGCAATTACTAAAGTTGGAGGAGAAGTAATTAGAGTTAGTACTAATACAGAAGGTGTGCGGGTGGAGTAAAGAGTAAATATGAAAGCCACAGCCATTGCACCGGCCAATATTGCCCTTATTAAATATTGGGGTAAAAAAGATGAGCAATTGCGTCTACCAATCAATGGAAGCATATCAGTTAATCTTAGCAATCTGCAAACGATAACAACCGTTGAATTTTATCCTGACTATCAAGCCGATATTATCACTATTGATGGAAAACAGGATGACAAAGAAACAGAGCGCATTATTCAACATTTAAACAGAATAAGAACATTAGCCAATCTATATCACAAGGCAAAAGTTGTGTCGCAAAGTAATTTTCCTAAAGCAGCAGGTCTTGCATCTTCAGCTTCTGGTTTTGCCGCCCTTACGGTTGCTGCGTCAAAGGCAGGAGGCCTTGGTTTATCAGAAAAAAAACTCTCAATTCTGGCACGTCAAGGGTCGGGATCAGCCTGTCGCTCAATTCCTGATGGATTTGTAGAATGGTTAGAGGGAGATTCTAGCGAAACTTCATACGCCTATTCACTATTTCCTTATAGTTACTGGGATATTGCTATTATAGTTGCAGTTTTAGGCGACGAGCAGAAAAAAGTAAGTTCAACAAAAGGCATGGAAGCTGCAAAAGCAAGTCCTTTATTAGCAACAAGACGAAAACGAGTAAATTATAGAATAAAGATGTTTAAAAAAATCATGAAGGAGAGAGATTTTGATGAGCTAGGTGAACTAATCGAAGCTGAAGCATTTGAATTACATGCGATAGCACTTACTTCAGCTGAAGCGATTGTGTATTGGAAACCAGAGACTATAGAAATAATTCATTTAGTGAGAGAATTGCGAAATGAAGGACTACCAATTTACTTTACTATTGATGCTGGACCTAATGTGTACATAATCAGTGAAAAAGAAAATACAAAACGAGCATACAACGAACTAAAACAAATAAAAGGCATAAGAAAAATTATCATAAATGCACCAGCAGCCGGAGCGCGCCTGATTAAAGAGCATCTTTTTTAAGCTATGAATTTTGACAAAGCTAATCTTCCCAAACACGTGGCTTTGATTATGGACGGCAACCGGCGCTGGGCCAAGGCAAAAGACTTGCCAAAGTTTGAAGGTCACCGCCACGGGGTTGATGCCATCGAGCCAATTATTGATAGAGCTATAGAATTGGGTATTCGGTATCTGACTTTCTGGGCTTTCTCAACTGAAAATTGGCGCCGCAGCAAAGACGAAGTCGCTTTGCTTCTGTCACTTTTCCGCAGGCAGCTAAGTCAAAAGGTGGACGACTTTCACAAAAAAAACGTCCGCATCAATGTTATTGGTAACCTGGCTATGTTCCCCAAAGATTTGCAGGATAAAACCAGAGCCTGGATGGAGAAAACAAAAAATAATAACAAAATTACTGTAAATGTTGCTTTAAGTTATGGAGGGAGAGACGAGATTATCCGTGCCATTAATAAATGGCACAAATCCGAAATCCGAAATCCGAAATCCGAAATCTCCGAAGAAGAATTTGAAAAGTATCTCGATACTGCGGGTCAGCCGGATCCGGAATTGATGATTAGAACTGGCGCAGCAAAGCGGCTTTCTGGCTATCTTATCTGGCAGCTGGAATATGCGGAGTTTTACTTCAGCGATACCCTTTGGCCAGCCTTTAGCCCGGACGAATTCGACAAAGCCCTCCTTTTTTACCAGGAACAAAAAAGAAATTTTGGCAGGTGACAGGTAATACTTGACAAAGAGGTAATACGTATATATAGTAGTATTACTATGAAGTATTCGACATCAATTACTAAAAAAGGCCAAATAACCATCCCTAAAGACATAAGACAAGCGTTGGAGTTGCCTTTGCAATCACGTATTTACATCGATTTTAATAGAAAAAATAAAACCTTAAAACTAAACAAAACCCCTAGCATTCTTGATATGGAGGGTATAATTTCTCAAAAAAGACATCATCAAGTAATGAACAAGTACAAGATAAAATCAGTGCTAGATTTTCGAAAATTAATCGAGGAGATATACGAACGTATTTAAATGCAAAGATATTTTATTGACACCAATATTTTCTTACGATTCTTTATTGCGGCTGATGAGCAACACGAAGAGTGTAAACAATTTTTTGAGAAAGCCCATGCCAATCCTTCTATAAACTGCTATACTTCTTCCTCAATAATCGGAGAAATTACATATACGCTAAGGTCCTTTTATGGATTTACCAGGATAGAAACTGTTAAAGTTTTGGAGAGTATAATATCCGAGCCGATTATTATAATCCAAGAAGAAGATATTCCTTTTGCCATAGATTTATACAAAAAGCATAATATCAAATTTGTAGACTGTCTTACCGCCTCAATAAAACGAGTTAGGGAAGGGATGCTGCAATTGCTTTCATATGATGAGGAGTTTGACAAACTGCAAATGATCCGTAAAACTCCATCTGATGTTAAGTAAAGAACGTTTCAAACATGTCCTCGTCGAAGAGGTGAAAAAAGCATTACATCCGACTGCTGTCATGACTCCAAAAGAATTCCTAAAGAGAAAACTGCTCGGTTTAGATTAAATTTTCCCTTGTCTATATTTTCTACCAAGAACAAAAGCGTAACTTTGGCCGTTGACAAATTGGTTATAAAAGTAGATAATTAGAAAAGTAGAAAGAAGGATAAATTTTATGCAAGTTGCTTATACACAACTTTCCAAGAAAGGACTTATCACTATTCCTGTAATCCTAAGAAGAGCTTTAGGGTTATTGGAAAAGGAACAACCACTGCTTAAACTAACCGAATTAAATGGAAGAGTAGTCGTTGAACCTGTAAGAACAATTGATGTAGCTGATATCCGCGTCTATACTGATGAAGAAGTCGATCGTTTTCTGACCGAAGATAAGCTAACCAAAAAAGAAAGGATAGATGCCGAAAACTACCTCAAAAATCTTCCTTGACGCCTCGGTAATCATTGCTGCCTTTGGTTCTACCGGTGGTGGATCAGCTACGATTCTTAGTCATCAAGGCAAATCCTATCAATGCATAGTTTCCCTTGATATTATTGCTGAAGTTTTAGTTAAAGCGAAAAAACTAAAAACAACAGAAAAAGAGTTGAAAAACTTTATAAATGAAAAAAATGTTATTGTTACTGCCTCACCAAGTGAAGAAGAAAAGAGTCTATTTGATAAGGTAGTCAAGGATAAAAAAGATCGACACGTTTTAGCCGCAGCAAAAATACATAAGGCTCACTTCCTGCTGTCTTATGATAGGCAACATATCGTAGTTGAAGAGGTGAAAAAAGCATTACATCCGACTGCTGTCATGACTCCAAAAGAATTCCTCAAGAGCAAACCGCTTACTTAATCATCTTTGGTGATATCTTTCTGAAAATGTCGAGCGTGATGGTTTTATTCGTTGGCTTTGTATAACGCACCGCGAGTGGAGCCTAGCTTCTTGATAAGCTTTGCATTAAGGAGCTGTTTTAAATCAAAGTGCAGTGTACTTGGTGAGATACGTAGAAAGCGTCGTTTGATAAAATCAAAGGACACCAGCTGGTGATCACGAATGATCGAGAGAATTTCCTGTCGTCTAGGTAACAGTGTGTCTTCAACAGTTTCTTGTTTGCTAGTCTTTAGTGTATCAATGATTTTTTCCGCCTGATTTACAAGAATTTGAAGGAAAAACTCTACAAAGAGGGTAATATCTGGACCAGGAAGCATGAGAAGTTTATAATATTCATCTCGTTGTTGTTCAAGAAGTTCTTCAAAGGATAATAAGCCGCGAAAATCATACCCCCCTCGTACAAGTATAAACGTACTCACCAACCGGCCAACACGACCATTGCCATCAAGGAAAGGGTGAATTTTTTCAAAGAGAAAGTGGGATAGTGCGGCGTTGATTGCTGGGGAAACAGATGAGCGGTTAGCGTAAGAGATAAAGCTTTTAACGAGATGCGGGATTTCTGATGGTGGAGGCGGCATATAGATTGCGACACCAGCTGCATTGAAGATAGCTGATGGTTCACGACGCATCCGACCAGCATCGGCAGAAAGATTATTTGTGACTAGCGTATGGAGTTTAGAAAGAGTCTTTAGCGATAATTTTTTGGGAGTAGGTGAAGAGTAAATCCATTGTAGAGCGTGCAAAATATTAGTCACTTCAATTTTTGCCTTTTCCCTAGCATTTTTTTCAATAGTGCGTATGGATAGATCTTCTAAACGCAGTCTATTGCCTTCAATTCTGGCTGAAAAGAGTGAACTTTTAAGTAGTGATTTTCGGCGTAAGTTTTCTTCAACATGAGGGCGTATTGGTAATGCTTCCGCTACTCCTTTTGCTATCTCTATTCTTCTAATCAACTCATCAAGTGTAGAATTGTGTACATAGGTGTAAGAAAGGTTCATAGTTATATACTAGAAAATACTAGAAAATATTGCAAGATATTGAAAGATATTAAGGATTTAAAACGGCCCGCGGATATGGAGGATGCTGGCAATAAGTTGAGTGATCCAAAAGCCTGCAATCAAAACAATAAATCCAACTAAACTCATGGTAATGCGGCCTTTAGCACCGCTGATGGCTTTCTCATCACCCTGACTGACTAAGTACTGAAACCCGCCCCAGACTAAGTTGATAAACAGTATCAGACCGGCGATGGGAAAAATAAAAGTCAGGCCGACACTTATGACATCGGCAGGTGTATTGAAACGACCCGTAGGCAGCTGATCCTCGATACAGGTTGGTTGACCGGGCAGGCAGAGTTTATTTTGGGCAAGCAAATTATCCATGAGAATTCAATGATATCATGCGGCTAGCCTTTTTGAAATCCGGGTAAAGCAAGAATTTCCACGCCAATAAAATGGAGAAGAAAGACAGAAAAAAGAATCAAAAGAAAAGCACCAAGACTGGCTAAAATCATGCTCCGTCCGGCATTTACGCGGCCGGGATCGCCCCGGCTGATTGTCAGTTGAAACCCACCCCAGAGAAAGCCCAAGAATGACAAGCCGCCGGCAATTCCAGTGATAAAGCGCAAAACTGTTTGCACAAAACCTCCTGGCTGGCCGATATCAAACCCGATACAGCCGATAGGCGTCCAGGTTTTATTCTGCTGGGGCTGATTGGCCGAGTTATAGAGACAACTGTGGCAGCTATTCCAGTCTGGCGGAGCCCGCTCAACTCCCCCAGCATCGCGACATTTACCGCACAGATCACAGGTGGGTTGGCTTGGAATTCCAGTTAATTCGTATTGGGCATAAATGGGTGAATTAGCTCTGGAGATTACGATAAAAACGATGACAACTAAGAGAGCTAGAAAATTATAGACTCTAAATTGTAGATTATCAATTTTTCTTTTAGGTAGCTGCATTAGATTTAGTCTAGGCCAAATTCTGTTGTGATGCAAGATGGATGATATAATTGCTAAACTGCCATGATCTCAAAATTAAAGATGCCCCTTTTCCTAGTCTTTGCTCTTTACTTTTTACTGTTTACTCTTTCTCCTGTCCGGGCTGATGAATTGGAAGATATAGAAAAAAAATTAGGCGATCTCCGCCATCAGATGGAATTTTCCAAAGCAGCAACCACTCCACTTGAGAGCACACTTAGCAAATTAAAGGCTCAACTGGTTGAAGTGCAGAGTCGGATTAGTATTGTTGAGCAGGAGGTGGCGCGTAAAGAAAAAGAAGTCGCCGAAGGGGAAAACATTCTGGCTGATACCCAAGATCTTCTGGCGCAACGGGTGCGGGCATTTTATATTCGCAGTAGTTTTTATTCTCCACTCAGCGTATTTTTCTCCAAAAAACAAATTGCCGAATGGACCAGGGAACTTACTTACCAGGAGCGCGTGACGCGAGGCGATAAAGAAACCATTACTGATATGGTTGTTTATATCAAGGACTTAGAAGAAAAGAAAAAAAACCTCGAAACAGAAAAAGCCAGACTCGCTCGGGTCAAAGAAGAAACCGATAAGCAAGCTGCTTTTTTGGGAGAAGAAGTAGGAAAAGCTAAAGCATTTCAGGCAAAACTGGCTGGAGAAATTGCCAGTCTGACCGCCCGGCAGAAGCAGCTTTTAGCGCAAAAACTTGCCAGTTTGAATTTACCCACGAGTTTGGGGGCAGGTCCTCTGTATTGCACTGATGACCGAAAAATCGATCCCGGATTCCGGCCTGCCTTTGTTTTTTTTACTTTCGGTATTCCTCATCGGGTTGGTTTAAATCAATATGGGGCTTTTGGCCGAGCCAAGGCCGGGCAATCGTATCAGGAAATCCTGCGCGCTTACTTTGACAATATCAATTTCGAAAAACGCGATCCCAATTTAAGGATTAAAGTTCAAGGTTATGGCGAAAAGGGTTTAGACGAGTATTTGTTGGGTATTTATGAAATGCCCGGGGATTGGCCGCTTGAAGCCTTAAAAGCTCAAGTTGTCGCAGCCCGTTCCTATGCTCTTGCTTATACCAATAACGGTGCCAACGAGATTTGTACCAGCCAGACCTGTCAAGTATACAAAGGAGGGAATAAAGGAGGTAATTGGGAACAGGCTGTCAGGGCAACCCAGGGGGAGGTGATGGTGGCCGGGGGTCAGGTGATTACCGCCTGGTATGCTTCAACCTTTGGCGGGTATGCCTTTACATCAGGCGATGTGGGTTGGAATAGTAAACCCTGGACCAAACGCCTTCGCGACACTCAAGGCGAGGTAAGTAGTTTTTCCGATTTGTTAAGCCGGGCATACGATCGCGATAGCCCGTGCATTTATGCGGCACAGGGGTTTCGCCCAGAATACGCTAAGTCAGCCTGGTTAAAACAAGAGGAAGTGGCGGATATTACTAATGTTTTACTCCTTGCCAAGTCTGACTCGGGTACGCAACAGCATCTAACTCAAGTTGATAGACCAAATCCAGACAGAGACGAAACATGGAATGCCGATCGGGTCAAGCAGGAGCTCCGAAACCGGGGAATTTCCCCGTTTAACAGTATTAGCAATATTTCGCTTGATTGGGATCGAGGAGTGGGACGGATAACATCGGTGACGATTTCAGGAGATGCCGGCAATAGTCTATTTGGCGGAGATGAATTTAAAACTTTCTTCAATCTGCGGGCGCCGGCAAATATCCAAATCGTCGGCCCGCTGTTTGCGGTCGAGAGGAAGTAAGTGATATACTTTGTTTGCTATGGAAACTCGAATATTAAACTATCGTATTAGCGTTGAACCGTAGATGAACTCCTATTGTTTCTTGATAAGAAGATATAAATTCAGTGGGCGAATGAAGCACTCCTTCCCAAACCCGTGAATATTTAGTATGGCCATGGAAATCTCCCACTTTGTCTTGTGTCGAGTTGGCTATAAATCTGTAATAAGGTAGATACTGTGTTATGGTATTTTTCACTAAAAGGGGTTAAGACAAAACATGTCTCTTAGAGTAATGACTCGATGAAAACATGCAATGAAACTTCTCGATAAGCAAACAATAGTAAAACCCTCAGTAATATCTTTTTCTTTAGATAACGCTGGTTGGTATCTGCTTTCCGTTTCTGTTCGGGTAAAAGCAAGAAAACAACGCGGTAATGGAAAGACAGATGATGAAGATTTACGCCTAGAACTTGATGGTCGAGTATTTCCTAAGCTTGATAATTCCCAAAGCTATTTGAGTTCACCAGCAGCTTTTTCTGGTAGTCAACAGCAAAATACCCTTAAAACGGTTTATTTTGTCATCCACCTTAGTGCTGGTAAGCATACGATTTCACTCATTCCTGATGAGGAAGCAGTGATAGAAAAGGCAGAAATCAATCAGATCGATGCCTTTCCCCATTTTCAGCTCGAACTAAATCAACAAGCAGAAAAGGCCAATGGCAGACCATGGATGACATTTGTGTTAATTAATCTTAGTCTGAAGTCGTTTACTGTGAAAGCCACAGTTCATTGGCAATTTCCAGATGGCGATGATATTAAAATTATCCTTGATGGAAAGATAAAACAAAATCCCCTCTCGATTCTCCATCGAAACTGGATCTTTGCTTCAAATATCTTGAGGAAGCTGTTCGGCATAGAGACGCTAGAAAAAACCTTTGCAGACGACTTGCCTACAAAGGAACTTCATTATCTAGAATTTTGGGCAGATGAGAGTCCAACGATTCACTATATCGACTTTAATTTTGAGCTTGATGGAGAATCAAAGCCCGAGATTCAAGTTTATAAACCAGGTCCTCAAGGGGAAGATTACAACCGGTTTAACAAAAATATTGCCAATGCAGTCAGAGAATGGAATGAAATTTTTCTTGCACAAAAGTATCCTCCACCCCAACCCTTAGATCCAAATCTAGTTAAGGCAATGATTTATATTGAAAGTCGTATGGGTTATGGCGCTTCGTCAACCGGTCACCCGGCCTATCCAGATGTGATGCAGGTAGCTGATGAGCGGAATCCTGCAATTCATACTCTTAATAACGATGGATGGATCGATCCAGCGACAGGAAAAGTAGCCCGAGAATCTGAATGGGTTGGAGATCATGAAGAAGTAATTGACTACAAAAGGAAAGCAAATGGTAATACTCCACAAGAAAGTATCAGGTGGGGTGTACGATGGTTGTATCATAAAGCGCAGGGTATCTTAGAAAAAGGTGGCAGATATTGGCGATCCTGGAAAGAAGCAGTTGCTGACTATAATAAGAACAATAATTGGGACTATCAAAGGAAAGTCTACAAGATTTACCAAGAAGGAATTGATCCTAAAGGCACGAAATTATGGTCCTTTCTCCTAATATTGTTTACCACGGCTTCTCTTTTATCGGGGATCTTATTGTATGCTAATCAGGGAAAATTTTACGTTTATAGAAAATCTATTCCCGGAACGGATGATTTCCAGTTTTATATGAGTACGCTTGATGGCTTACAAATAAAACGATTTCCTTTGAGTAGATTTTATGCCAACGGCGCGGAGTTTTTTACTTTTTATAAAGCGGAGACTCAACTTCAACCTCTTTGGTTTTCTTCTGATTCAAAACGTAATAAAATTATGGCTGTTATTGGTACTGATATTGCCAAGTTTGAAATAGTTTCAATTGTTGGCTATATCAATGGCCGTTTTAAAGTCTTTCCTAAAATTGATGAGTATGGAGGTTCCCAAAATACATTTTATGGAGACGAAGTCATCATAAAAAATCTTGATGATGACCCTGAAGAAGAAATAGTTGAACGTTCACTCATACGTTATTCTAACGCCGATGACCAAATTTGGCAAAGTGTTTATGATTTCGATGAAGCGAGTGGTGTATATAGGTTTAAAATACAAGAAAAATTGGTGGCATTTAAGTAGTTAAGATTAAATCAAGGACTTTCTGCAAGCAAAAAAACTTACAATTGCTAGACATTGTTGTACTACAAATGTACAATGGGAAGGTGTGCCAGTACTATTTTCAGCTAAACCACTATCGCTCGCGCCTCCAGCCAACGTATCACCCCGTTTGCAAGCCTTTTTAGCTAGCAGGAAATGCCGTCGGCATGCGCTGACCTCTTTTGTCGTACTGCCCCAAAATATCCGCTTCGAGACTCAGCGCGATCAGGAACCG
>CAZUUL010000003.1:0-23121 GCA_964623155.1 uncultured Gammaproteobacteria bacterium | reverse complement strand
GAACCCCGGTTACGTGGCTGAGAACCACGTGTCCTGACCGCTAGACGATAGCGCCTTTCAAATTGCATTATAGCTTCATGCAGTCATCTTGACAAGGATTCAGACATTTGTTAAAGTACCTTAAGATAACTACTCACCTTGACTGAAGCGCCCTCTCAAATACCTTTTCGCAGAGGGGATTTTTTTGGCCAAAATTCTATATGCTAAAAGCACAAAACATAGTTCTCACCCAAGAAGGCCTGGAAGAATTAAAACATGAATATGATATCCTAGTTCACAGCAAACGGCCAGATATGGTAGTCCGTATAGCACAAGCGCGGGAAGCAGGCGATTTGGCTGAAAACAGCGAGTATGCCGCTGCTCGGGAAGACCTGGCATTTGTTGACGGCCGGATTGCCGAAATCGAAGCTATTTTAAACAACGCTAAAACTATCCATCATATAAAAAATGGCAAAAACAACAAGGTTGATCTGGGCTGCAAAGTCTATCTTCACGTCGACAGTCAGCAAGTCACCTTTACCATAGTCGGCGAGTGGGAAGCCAATCCGACCGAAAGAAAAATATCGCATGAGTCGCCCCTGGGTAAAGCACTCATGGGAAAAAGAGTCGGCGATACTATTGAGGTCGACGCTCCAGCAGGAAAAATAACCTATAAAATTGTCAAAATTGAATAACAAAAGGTAAGCCAACCATCTTCTAAATCAAGCCGGCGCCAAGCCGGATTTTTTGTTAAAATAGCGTTATGATCTGGGCTGATCGAGTTGCACAAGACATTATTGCGTCATGTAAATACAAACCTTACTGGGTCGATGACATGAAAACCCCGTCGGGGAGGATTCACGTGGGGTCTTTGCGAGGAGTTGTCATGCATGACCTTATTTATAAAACTCTCCATGATGCAGGTCAGAAGGCCACTTTTTCCTATGTCTTTGACGATCATGATCCGATGGATGCACTGCCGGTTTATCTTGATAGTGATAAATGGGGGAAATATTTAGGCCAACCATTATTTACTATTCCCTCCCCTGATGCTAAGGCCGAAAATTATGCCCGATACTTTGCCGGAGAATTCAAAGACGTATTCAATTCCATTGGCTGCAATCCAAAAATCATTTGGGCAAGTACACTCTATAAAACAGGGAAAATGAATGATGAGATTCGGCTGTGCCTGGATAAGGTTTCGATAATTCGAAAGATTTACGCAACACTGTATAAAAAAAAGATAGCCGATGACTGGTTTCCTTTTCAAGTGGTTTGTCCGAATTGTGGTAAGGAATCAACGACTAAAGTGACGTCTTGGGATGGGAAAACTGTTACCTTTTGCTGCAATGTTGATGCCGTTACTTGGACGCAAGGCTGTGGGATTTGTGGAAAAACATCTCCATTTAGTGGTGATGGTAAATTTGTTGGGAAACTTTCCTGGAAAGTCGAATGGGCGGTGAAATGGAAAGTGATTGGGATAACAATTGAAGGTGCGGGTAAAGATCATATGGGAGCTGGAGGATCGCATGACGTGGCAAGTCAGGTGGCGGAAAAAGTTATTAACTATCCAACACCCTATGGTCTTGCCCATGAGTTTTTCTTAATTGGTGGGAAAAAAATGTCGTCAAGTAAAGGAGTGGGGTCATCAGCACGCGAGGTTGCAGATAGTTTACCACCGTATCTTTTACGATTTTTAATGGTTCGAACGCACATTAAGCAAGCCATCGATTTTGATCCGGGAGGCATGACGATTCCGGATCTGTTTGACGAATATGATCGCTGCGCATATGCTTACTTCGATAAAACAGATGAAGATTTAGGCAGAATTTTTGAACTTTCCCAAACGAACGGCACCACCAAAAAAAAACTTTTTCTGCCGCGATTTCGCGATGTGGCAAGTTTTATTCAAATGCCGTCGGTTAATCTCGAAAAACGTTTTGAAGAGAAGAAAGGTAGCAAACTCACAAACACAGAAAAAGAAATTCTTGAGCATCGGATTCAATATGCCAGACTCTGGCTTGCTCGCTCTGCGCCTGAGGAATTTAAAGTAACGGTTGCAGAAACCCTACCAGAAGCGGCAAAAAATCTTACAGGTAATCAAAAAGAGTATCTTCAAGAAATTGCGAAACAACTTGAAAAAAAACAAAACGCTGAAGAATTACAACAAACGCTTTTTAACCTAGCAAAATCTCATAGACTATCAACCAAAGAAGCATTTCAAGCAATCTATACGGCTTTATTCGGTAAACCAGCGGGACCCAAAGCTGCCAGTTTTTTGTTGTCACTTGATAAGAATTTTGTGAAGAGACGGTTTGAAGAAGTTAGCAAAATTTCTGCAAATCAAGAGATAGAAACACACATTTTTCCAATCCTTAATCAACCAGAGTTATTCTCAATTGATAAAGCGATTAAACAGCGTTACCCATCGATTGTTGTTGGAATAGCAATTATTAAAAACGTTACGATAAAAAAACAGAATCCCGAGTTACAACAAGAAATAGATGGATTATTACAGTCGTTTGAAGGAATAACTACTGAACAGCTTAGCAAGTTTCCAGAAATTCAAAGTTATCGCCGCATTTACAAAGAAATGGGTATTGATTGGCATTCACGAAGGCCTTCACCAGAGGCTTTACTTCGAAGGATCGCGACGGGCAAAGGATTATATTCTGTTAATACCTGTGTGGATGCATACAATCTTGTTGTTATGAAAAACCGGGTATCGGTGGGTGCGTTTGCTCAGGATAGAATTACCTTTCCAACAGTTCTCCGTTTTGCCAAAGCAGGCGAGAAAATTCACCTCCTTGGAGATCAAGAACCTACAGAGTATAAAGAAGGTGAAATAGCTTATTTTGATCAAATCGGTGGATACAACATGGATTTTAATTATCGTGATGCGCAGCGAACCATGGTAACCGAAAAAACCAAAAATCTTTGGATAAATATTGAGGGAGTTTATGAGATTACTCGAGAACAAGTAGAGAAGACGTTGCAGGAAACGATTGAGATGATTGCAAAATATTGCGGGGGGAAGGTGGAATTGGTTGGGATAGTTACTGTATCATAAACCTTGTGTCATCCCGAGCGAAGTCGAGGGATATAATACAACTAAGATGCGGAAAACATTCTATCTTTATATTTTAAGGAATCACTCTGGGATGTTTTATATAGGTATAACTAGCAATCTAGTAAAGAGGATTTGGGAACATAAAAATAAGATCGTTAAAGGATTTACAGAGAAATATAATATTGATAAATTAATATATTTTGAACAATATGAGGATCCCGACACTGCAATTAAACGTGAAAAACAATTGAAAAAATGGAATAGAAGAAAGAAAGTTGAACTTATTATAAAAGTTAACCCAATATTCCAAGAGATAGAACTTTCTATATAAGTTGATTTGAGAGATATCCCTCCACGTTGGTCGGGATGACACATTAGTATGACTCGAGAGCAAGCTTTAAATTTACTTCATACTCATCTGCAAAACCAAAATTTGCGCCGCCATTGCTATTCTGTTGAAACAGTAATGAAGGCATTAGCAAAACGACTTAATGATGATGAAGAACAGTGGGGTATTGTTGGATTACTTCATGACGGAGATTATGAAAAAACTAAAGATAATCCTTCGCAGCATACTTTAGAAATGCATCAATGGCTAAAAGATGTTGGCGAAACTGATGAGGAGATTCTTTCTGCGATACTTTCTCATAATTTTGTTCATACCGGGCAAAATCCGCCGAAAAATCAACTTGAGTGGTCGCTCTATTGCT
This sequence comes from uncultured Gammaproteobacteria bacterium, assembly GCA_964623155.1. GTDB lineage: Bacteria > Patescibacteriota > Microgenomatia > CAZUUL01 > CAZUUL01 > CAZUUL01. The sequence goes on along the minus strand of CAZUUL010000003.1, from coordinate 19,362 downwards.
GTGATGAATTGACGGGATAGAGAACAAATAAAATTATGCCAGGAAAAATTGGGGATTCCCATGGCCGAGTTTGTGAAAATCGCGCTTTCGGCCATGCAGACAGTGCACCAAACACTGGGTTTGTAAATAAACCAGCCGGCATGATACCATACAAAGTATGGAAAATAATACTAAAAAACTGGCCATAAGCTTTATTGTCGTTGCCCTGGTTCTGGTAATTGGCTCACTTACGATAATTCGTGTCAATAAAAAAAACCAGCCAGCTATCCTTCCTGCAGCTGTTCAAAAACAACAATCAGGCAAAGCAGCTTCTTTGACTCTTGACCCGCGCAGCCTCCGCGTGTTGCCGCAACAGCCTTTTACCGTTAACGTTATGGTAGATACCAAGGGAAATGCGGTCTCAGGAGTAGATTTGAAAATCGTTTTTGATCCTGATAAAATTTTCTTGAACAACCCGCAGCTTGGCGAGTTCTTTAATGAACCTGTTGTCTTTGAAAATAGTGTTGATAATAAACGCGGTCTTTTAAGTCTCTCTCTTGGAAGTCCAGGTCAAGCGGACCAGAGTAAAACACTTGTTACGCTCCAGGGCGTGGTCAAAAGCGGAGTAAGCGGGGAAACTGACCTGATCATTTTACCTGAATCAAAAGTTATTGACGCAAAAACTGCTTCCTCTATTCTTGGTAATACCTCGGGTACGACGCTTACCATCATGATGCTTTGATTTCATGTTAGATGCAAAATTTATCCGGGAAAATAAAGATCTCGTCCGCCAGGCGGCCCAAAATAAAGGTAGAGATGCGCGAGTCGTTGACCAGTGGATTGAGCTTGATGCTGAATTTCGCGAACTTCTCCATGCAGTCGAAGGACTCAGAGCAAAGCGCAACTCTGTTTCAAAACAGATTGCCAATAATCCGGAAAACAAACATAAGTATATAACTCAAGCCACGGCTTTAAAAACCGACCTGAAAGAAAAACAACAAAAGCTTAAAGAAATCGAAGAGAAACTTTATCAGACCTCACTGCTTATTCCCAATATCCCCCACCCCGATGTCCCCCTTGGCCCTGACGCAGGCAGCAACAAAGTCATCAAAACCTGGGGAGAAAAACCCGATTTTCCTTTTGAGGCCAAAGACCATATTGCCATTGCCCGGCGTCTTGACCTGATTGATTTGGAACGGGGGGCAAAAATTGGGGGTTTTCGCAGCTATTTTTTAAAAAACGAGGCCGCTCAAATGGAACTTGCACTTATGCATTATACCTTTCAAAAGCTTGCCGGGAAAGGTTATTGTCCGCTAATTGCGCCCAGCCTGGTCAAAGAGTTTACGCTAGTCGGCAATGGCCAGTTTCCCTGGGGCAGGGAAGAAGTATATTCTATTCCCAAAGACGAAATTTATCTGGCAGGAACAGCCGAGGTCCCGGTCACAGCCTATTTTAGCAATGAAACGATTAACGAAACTGACCTGCCAAAAAAATTCGTCGCCTTTTCGCCATGTTTTAGACGCGAGGCAGGCAGTTACGGAAAAGACACTAAAGGCCTTTACCGGTTACACCAGTTCAACAAAATCGAGCAGGTCATCATTGCCAGAAATGACCAAGAAGAATCGTTAAAGCTGCACCAGGAACTTCTTGCCAATTCAGAACAAATTCTTCAAGATCTCAAACTCCATTACCGGGTTTTGCTTATGTGTACCGGCGATATGGGCGAACCTCAGGTTAAAAAATATGATATAGAAACGTGGATGCCAGGCAGACCCAATGGTGAGAGCGAGACGCTAGGCGCCTATGGGGAAACTATGTCAAATTCATTTATGGGAGAATTCCAGGCCCGCAGGTTAAATATCCGTTACCTTGATAAAAACGCTGCTCTCCGCTTTGCGCATACGCTTAACAATACGGCCATTGCCTCACCCCGGATACTGATTGCCATCCTTGAAAATTATCAGCAGGAGGATGGGTCAGTCATTGTACCAGAAGTGCTTCGTTCCTATGTGGGTAAAGATATCATCCGCTCACGCCCTAATCTTCGCTAAGCATCGGCGATATCATCAAAATTTATTTGCATCCTGGGCCACTTTGAAGTAAATATAGAGGTGTGAAGGTAGATAAAATCATCCTAGCTGCAAGTGTCGTTATTTTTTTGCTTTTTCTCTGGCAACACAGGGATAGATTTACAAAAATCTATGATTATGAATATTTTGGCCGGCTGTATTCTCAATCCCAATACGTCATCGGAGAAAAATCCCTGGGCGGGATCGGCGATGACGGGCTTTACGCTTTTGCCGGCTATTACTATATAACTGGTGGTGATATATCACAGGTGAGTTTTGAAAGTCCGCCGCTGGCCAAGTATCTTATCGGAATATCAATTTTATTATTTCACAATGAGCTAATTATTAATATCATCTATACAATCTGCCTTTTTATTATTGTTTACTTGTTGGGTTTATGTTTAACCGATAATCCTTTAATATCGGCAATCTCGGTTTTTGTTGTAAGCATTGACCATTTAATCCAAACCCAGATTCTGCTATCTCTGCTTGATTTACCAATGACTGTTCTGTTTTTGACAGGAATCTATTTTTTTATTAAAGGAGCACGGGCAAAACAGCCTAAGGTGCAACTTTTTCTGTCTGCACTGCTTTTTTCTCTTTCTTTCACCACCCGTTTTTTCCCGATTCTGCCGCTCCTGCTTGGGATTTTAACTTTTGCTTTAGTTAAGCGAGGAAAAAAGCACTGGTTGCCTTTTTTGATTTTTTTAGCAATCCTTATGCCGGTTATTTACATGCTTGTTCATGTAGCCTATTTTATTCACCATCCTTCTTTGAGCGAATTTATTCGTTACCAGCTCTGGATCATTCACTGGCGCCTGGGAGAGCCGTTTGTAGTTGGAAATATCATCCCAATTATTCTAACTGGTTACTATCGCAGTTGGTGGGGAAAAGGAGAATGGTTGTGGCGTTCTGACTGGAGTATCCTGATTCCTGTTGTTTTTGTTTTAGGAATTGCAAAGATGTGGAAAGAAAGGAAATTCTTTCCCAACAATATTATTTGGCTTATGGTAGCAGTGTATCTTTTATATGTAGCATTTGGAACAGTAGGGGTGACTAAATTTCTCCTCCCGGTTTATCCATTGATGGTGATTGTAGCAGTAAAGGAGATTTATGGAAGAATTCATTTGCTAAATTAACAACAAAGTACGCATACCTCTCTCTTGACAAATTTTGTTTAATCGTTTAAACAATTAAATAGATATGGCACGGGTGTCAAAGCGAAAGCTAGCTCCTCAACTTGAAAAGAGATGTTTTACTTTATTTTGGGACTATTTAGCAAATCTTCGAGATTCCAATGCAATCAAGGAATTCTTGGAAAGTCTTTTATCCTATCCCGAACAAGTTATGCTTTCGAAACGTCTGGCAATAGTGCTACTTCTTGCCCGCGGATACAGTTACAACGACATTGATAAACATCTAAAGGTATCGAAAGCAACTGCTGCCTCAATCCATCGGCGTATACTGATTGGGTCACCCGGATTTACTAACGCAGCCAGAAGAATTTTGACAAAAGAGCGGCGCGCCGCTTGGTGGGATGAGTTGGAAAAGCTTCTTCTCAAGTTGTCACCTCCTGCGGCCTACGGTTCTGGTCGCTGGCAAAGAAAGCATAGAATAGGTAGAGAGCTTGCAGAGCGAAAAGCATCGAGAGAGAAATTATAATTATCAATTTCATCGAAGCTTTTTCGTCTAAGCTTTAATAATGGTATTGTTCAATCGTTTAAACGATTGAACAATAACTCCTTAGCAAATGTTAGCAGATTCAGATTAACCTGGACTTTAGCTTTTGACGTTCACTTTGATTCGACACTTGCGATATAATTGGAATGTAGAGTGCTGAATGAGAGGAAGTGTGTATATGACAGGAAAAGAATATATTAGGTACATGGATCAAAGTGATTTACCTGATACATCAATGGTTACCTAATTTGTGACTAAATTGAAAGGCCGGGCACATATGGATTGGTAGGTAAAATAGATTCAGAGGAGTGCAGGCAGAAATAAAATGCTACGTTAGTTAAGAAAACTTCTTAAAGAGTATGATACCAGTGATCCGGGCGGCGACGTGAACAGTTGTGCTACGTCACTGAAACGAGATTCTTTGCCAATAGATCCAATCCCACGCCTGTTCCTGGCCTGGATCAGCTTTAAGATGGACGCGGCATTGACAATCTGTCAGAAGATTCAAAGAAATTGTTTGCATATTACGGTCAGCTTTGACCATGACTGGATTAAACAGATGGTAGTAAAGGTTTCTCACTGCACCATTTTCGAATTGAGCCTCAATAGAGATTATAACACCATCAGTTCTCCGAGTATGATAAGAAACTGGAAGAATGCCAAAGTCTGCTTCAAGAACTTTTGCTTTTGAAGGAACAGCAAGGACAATATCACTGGGCGCATGGGTTAAAAGAACAGATTTACCATCAACTATTTGTCGCGCTGGGGGGAGAGCAGAGGAAATCTCAAGGGGTCTTAGGTTTCCTGTAACAGGCGCAAAAAGAACTTGTTGAGCCAAATCTTCCAGCTCTGCTTTAAGTTTAATCGCATCCGAAGTCTTTAAATAAAGCTCTCCAAATTGACTCGAAAAGACAGGCGTGCTGTTTAAACCAAAAGCATTCACTCGTTGTTTAATAAAATCTTGACTTTCTCCTTTAACCAGCATCGCGCCAATAGTCGCCTCACCCAGATTTTTGAGGCTTTGTTTTATTTTTCGATGTTGTAAGTCATAGTTCCATCTATCCATGATTGCCCGGCGCTTAGCATAATAGGGAATTTGAGGACTCCAATCATGTCCGTAGATAAGGAGAATATCTTGTGAATGGGTTGCTTTCTCGATAACATGACCTAAATCAACGGCCGCATACTGGGCAAAAGCTTGAGAAGGAAAGTAAATTTGCCAATAGGTTTTGAGAAAAAGTCCGACCAGGAAAACGAGGATAGTGTATCTTAGAGCGAGAAAAAAACCTTGATTGGGTAAAGCCGCCACTCCCAACCCAACTGCAGTTAAAAGAAATATGGCTGTGGCATAAAAGTAGTAATCGTGGACAAAATAGAGATTGGTAAAAATCAGCGGGCCGGAAAAATAGGCGAGTAAGCAGACAACTGTCAAAAGTCGAAAGCGGCGTAGTAAAAAAACGCTTACTAGACTTGCTATCATGAACCAGTTGTTACCTATAACGCTATTTTGCGTCACTTCCAAAATCCGCTGCCATGTCGCCGGCGCAAGTCTTTGGGCGGTATTGCCGAAATTCCAAAAGCGTAAATCATAAGAAGTGATGAATCCAGAAGCAAGCGGATTTTCTTTCTTGAGATTATCGGCATAAAGGGTCCAGAGTAGACTGACAAATATTGGTATGCCGAGAAGTATCATAAAAACCATACCGCGGGTCCTGCCGCTCGCTTCTCCTTCGGTGAAGCTTGATGCGGGATCCCTTCTATATTTTGCATAAGCAAATTTTAAAAAAATCAAAATCACCGGAACGTAAAATAAAATAAAGGTGCTGATTTTTGTCAGCGCGCCTAAACTTCCTGTCATGATAGCCAGTATAAAAAGTGCTACAGAAGGTTTGCTGGAGAATTTGATACAAAGAAGAAGAAAAGCAAGCGAAAGAAAAAGAGCCAGGGATTCAATCATAAATGTGCGCGACCAAAAAAGGTAGATTGGGCTGGTTAAAATTAGCGTCCCGATGGTCAGGATCGCATTGCGCTTCAAACCAATTGTGCTAAGTAATCTGAGGCCTGTGGCAAGACTTGCATAAAAGAAAATCAGCGAGACAAATCGGCCTGAACTTTCCAGGGGCAGGCCGAAAAGTTTGACCAAAGAGGCAGTTACCAGCTGATAGAGCGGAAATTCAAAAGGAATTGACCAGGGCGCTCCCAAAACCGGCGTTTCATAATTGAGTCTAAAACCATCCTTAAGAAAATATTGGGTAGTAATTGCTGTTTGTGTCTGGCGAAAGCCGTGCAGGTCAACAATCGGATTATTCCAACCGATGGTGGAAAGGAAAAAATGAAAAGTCAAGGCAGTGGTAAACAAGACTACTGAATAGATGCGGGCCATGGTCATTATCCTACATCCGCGCAAAAACCTCTTCACCAGCGCAATGAATCGAGCTCTTCCCGGTAAATGCCGAGAAGTTTTGAACGAAACGGTTGCGGGACGTTGAGCTGGCTGTGAATGCCAAAGTATTTTTTCCGGAGAGCGACTGCGCGTTTCTCAACTAATTCCAGATAACGTTTTTCAAATAATTCCATGAGGTGGCCTTTGGCTCCGTTTTTATATGCTAAATAAAATGCCAGCAGCTGTTCGTCTTGGCCCGCGAGACTCGCATCGTAACCATACGAATGTTCGTCAGAAAGGCCGAACACGGAAAAAAGCGATTTATATTTTTCTTCCAGCAGATTATGGCTGAAACCAACCCGCCTGGGGTCGATCGAATTAGCCAACAGGAAAATAAAAATCCGGGCGCATTTCGAACAGTTCTCACACCAGCGCCGGTCTGCCATATTAGCTTTGTCTGAATTTTCCGGATCACACGACATCTGGTATTTAGCTATTTCAGGGTAGCGATTGTGGAGAATCTTAATAATTGCTATTTCATGGAGGGGTTCAATTAGTGAACCGATGGTGAGTGAATTTCCTCCTATTAAACTTGCCATCAGACTATTTTGCAGAATCCAGCTTGACGATTGTTCAAAGACAGGATTACAGCGGAAACCTTCTTTGTCAGTCACCGTGTCGTTGCAACTTTGTTCGTTGGCAAAAAAAACATAACCCACGTTATAGGCATAAACATAAGGAAGCAGCATTAGTGAGTAATGAGTAAGATACAGTTCCCAGCCGACAAAGCCTTCGCTGTCGCGAAACACACCCAAAGTATTTTCTAAAAATTCAACTTTTATTTCGCTGTCATGATAAAAATCGCGGGCTAATTTTTGCTTAAGACTATATTCAAAGTGATAACCCGGCTCAGCAATATAAACCGGATAAACCTTTAATCCCAGTTCACGGCATAAAGACAAGGTAAGTAGGCTATCTTTTCCGAAAGAAAAGGGTAAAACTGCATGAGTATGATCGCTCATCCGCCTAATCTTAGGAAACTCCGTTTTTTTGTTGCTAAAAATAAAATCGATTTCAAATAGTCGCCGTAAAAGATTTATTGTCGTTCTATCTTTCATGTTATCATCAACAAAGGCAATCGACGGAATCGCGTAGGAAAATCCTTTAAATAAAAACGGGTCGGCCAAAGGCACTGACATGTGGTATTTCATTTTTTTAAGAGTTGGCACAAGATAGGGAAGAAAAAAAGTGTAGCAGAAAGCGATATTTTGGCTCAATATTTGCTGCTGGGTTTTAGGATATGCCTGCCAAATGTGTTTCGGGTAATTGAGGAAAAATTTATGGTCATTGATTTTTAATCCGATGCCATCGTCAGTGACAAGAGGATATACTTCGGCTACAGAGGCAAACGGAATGGTCGATAAAAAATTCTGCTTTTGTTCAGATTGTGTTTCTTTTTTAAATAGTGAACCAACTAAAGGAACGGGCAGAGTTTGATTCATCAACAACAGAAAAAAAAGTAGACAATGTCATCATAAATTAACCACAACCATTGTCAAGTACTCAATTTTATATGAATACCAATTTAGATTGTCTCTAAGCCTTAAATAAAAAATGGAATTTATGATATGATTAGCGAACAATGAATCTTTTTACATTTATTTCTTCATACATCTATCCCCAAAAAATTGGCTCGGCAGATTCAAAAATAAATGGCAACATAAGCGTCCAAAAATTCTTCGGTCGAAACCGCATAATCGCGGGCGGCCTAACCCAATCCGGAGAATACGTTGAAGACCTGTTTGAACGGGCTGTAAAAAAATTCGAGAGCAAGTTTGCTAAACCCGAGTCGATTTTAATTCTGGGTTTAGGCGGGGGCTCGGTGATTTCCGTTATTAATAAATTTTTCCCCGGCGCTCAAATTGTCGGGGTCGAAATCGATCCCAAGATGGTTGATCTGGGTAAGAAATATTTGCAACTTGACCGGGCAAAAAATTTAAATATAGTTATCGACGATGCCAGTCAATATGTCAAGGGCGAGTTAAGAGGCCGGTTTGATCTGATTCTCAATGACTGTTATCTGGGTTACAATACGCCGGCTGCACTTGAGTCCAAAGATTTTCTTGCTAATGTTTATCGCCTCCTTTCAAAAAATGGCATATTCGTCAGCAACCGGCTTTTTTTTGGCAGCTACAAATCTAAAACCAATGATTTTTTGACCGAACTTAAATCAATTTTTCCTCATTTAGAACAGCAAAAAGTCTATTCGAATCTCCTCATCTTTGCCGGTACGGTATAATAGACTTTAGTCTATGCTTCAATTCATAAGCCGATTTCTTGATTCCAATGAAAAGGAAATTCAAAAACTCCGGCCGCTGGTGACGGCTATCAACTCGTATGACGAAAAAATAAAAAAACTCAAAGATGAAAAATTCAAAGAGAAAACGGCTGAATTTAAATACAGACTTAATAACGGCGAAATGCTTAATGACATTCTGCCTGAAGCTTTTGCCCTGACCCGGGAAGCCGCAGCCCGAACTATAAATGAGCGCCATTTTGATGAACAGATGATGGCAGCCATTGTCCTGCACCAGGGGAAAGTGGCCGAGCAAAAAACCGGCGAAGGCAAAACCCTTTCGGCCACCCCTGCTCTCTATTTAAATGCTTTAACCGACCGGGGCGTCCACCTGGTTACTGTCAATGACTATCTGGCTCGCCGTGATGCCGGCTGGATGGGTACAATCTTTAGTTTTTTAGGACTGACGACCTCAGCCCTTATCCATGAGCAGTCGTTTTTATACGACCCAGCTTTCGTTGATAAAACCGCGCAGGATTGGCGGCTAAGCCACCTCCGACCAGTTTCCCGAAAAGAAGCTTACCATGCTGATATCACCTATGGCATAAACAGCGAATTTGGATTCGACTATCTGCGCGATAACATGGCAACTGACGTATCGCAGTTGGTCCAACGTGGTTTTCACTACGCAATTGTTGACGAAGTCGACTCGGTCTTAATCGATGAGGCCCGAACGCCGCATATTATTTCCGCTCCCGATATGGAACCAACACAAAAATATTATGACTATGCACGCCTGGTTGCTAAACTTACTCCCGAACAGGATTTTCAAATCGATGAAAAGTTGCGTACTGCTCATTTGACAGAACGCGGCATAACTAAGGTTGAAAAAATGCTAGGTATTGTCAATCTTTATGAAAAAGATTTTGAAACGGTCCACCACATTGAAGCAGCGCTGAAAGCAACGACACTTTTCCATAAAGACAAAGAATACGTCGTTCGCGAGGGTCAAATAACCATAGTCGATGAATTCACCGGCAGGCTTTTACCGGGACGGCGATATTCAGAAGGGCTGCACCAGGCAATCGAAGCAAAAGAAGGAGTTGCTATTCAGCAGGAGTCGCGGACGCTGGCTACTGTGTCGCTCCAGAATTACTTCCGGATGTATGAAAAGCTCGCAGGCATGACCGGAACAGCGGCGACCGAAGCCGAAGAATTTCATAAAATCTACAAACTTGATGTGGTTATTATCCCAACCCACCGACCCATGATCCGCAAGGATAAACCTGACCTGGTCTACAAAACCATGCGGGCCAAATATGCTGCCCTCGCCCAGGCAGTGGCAGAAGCCCATAAAAAAGGGCAGCCAGTTCTTGTAGGAACTGCTTCCATTGAACACAATGAAATCATCTCTGAACTTTTAAAACACAAAGGCATTCCGCATGCAATACTAAACGCAAAGCAGCATGAACGCGAAGCCATGATCATAAGCCAGGCCGGGGAAAAAGCAGCCGTAACCGTGGCAACCAATATGGCTGGTCGGGGAGTCGATATTATTTTAGGGGGCAATCCGTCCAACAAATATATTGTCGATGCAAAAACTTATGCCAGACAGCATAAACTTTGGGAAAAGGCCCACCATGAGGTTGTGGCAAGCGGCGGTTTGCTAGTTATCGGAACTGAACGCCATGAATCGAGGCGAATAGACAACCAGCTCCGCGGCCGGTCGGGCCGCCAGGGTGACCCGGGAGAAACCCATTTTTTTATCTCGCTTGAAGATGAACTCATGCGTATTTTCGGCGGAGAGCAAATTTCCAGGCTTATGACTATGTTCAATCTGCCAGAAGATGTGCCACTTGAACACAAAATGGTCAGCCGTGCCATTGAGCAGGCGCAAATCAAAGTCGAAGGTTTTAATTTCGATGCCAGAAAACATCTGGTTGAGTATGATGACGTCCTCAACAAACAGCGGGAGATAATTTATCAAAGGCGCAGAAAAGCCCTCTTGGGCGACCAAGACAGCAACGGGGAAACGCAGAATATGGGCGAAATAATTTTGGATAAAGTTGAACAGACAATTCAAACGCTGGTTTCCCTGTATTCAGCTGACGGGGTCGACTTAAAGGAGCGAGAAAAAATTGTAACTGAATTCTGTAATATTATTCCCTTTGACGAAAATTCCAGAAAACAGCTTGCAAAACAAATTACCTCTCTATCTAATCAGACTGAAATTGTTTCATTTTTAGTAAAAATAGCCCGGGATCTTTACCGTGAACGGGAAAAACAACTGGGTACAGCCATGATTAGGCAAATCGAGCTCTGGGTGAGCCTTAGCGTCATCGATACCTTATGGATGGATCATTTGGACGCGATTGATGATCTGCGCGAAGGCATCGGCCTGCGCGGTTATGGTCAACGCGATCCGTTGATTGAATATAAAAATGAAGCTTTTTCTCTGTTCGAACGTCTGATCGCTTCTATTGATAATGAAATCGTCAATCGTATTTATAAAGTCCAGGTTCAACTGGGTTCGCAGCAACCGCCCTCAACCACAACTCCGCTAGCACAAGCAACCCAACATGCCCAAGCCAATGTTGATGCCGGACAAATGGGAATTGGCTCGGTCGGTGCGGCTGCGCAAAGGCTGGTGGCAGAAAAAGAAACTGGCGGTATGCCCGTGGTTACAAATCAACCAACTGCTGCAAAAACCGTCACCAATCGGCAAAAAGTCGGCCGCAACGCCCCCTGTCCTTGCGGTAGAATAGATCCGGCAACGGGAAAACCAGTAAAGTATAAAAAATGCCACTATCCACAATACGGCTAGGTTTTAGAGCTTTCCATCAATCCCCGACTCCCGGAGTCGGAGTGAATTTAATACAACGGAAATTGAACTTGAAGCCATGGCGACTGATGCAAAAATTGGATTTAAAAGGATATGGAAAAATGGATAAAGCCCACCCATGGCAACGGGGATGAGTAGAGTATTATATCCGAACGCCCAGATGAGATTTAGTTTTATCGTACGCATGGTTTTTTTGGATAAATCAATTGCCAGAGCAATCGAGTGAAGATCTTTATTTATAAGTGTGATATCTGCTGCCTCAATTGCCACATCAGTTCCTGTCCCCATGGCAATCCCCACATCGGCCGCACTCAGCGCGGGTGCATCATTAATGCCATCCCCTACCATAGCAACAATTTTTCCTTCTTTTTGAATCTTACGAACTTCTGCTTCTTTCTGATCGGGTAAGACTTCTGCTAATACTTTTGCAATTCCTAGTTTTCGACCTATTGCTTCGGCAGTTCGGCGATTATCACCAGTAATCATTGCTACCTCTATTCCCATTTTTTGTAATTGTTTAACGGCAGCGGTTGCAGATTCTTTTATGGTATCAGCTACGGCAATAAGGCCTTTTAACTTTCCGTCAATTACGAGCATCATAACCGTTTTTCCTTCACTCTCTAAACGCTCTATCTCTTCCATCCATTTGCCTAAGTCAACTTTCTCTTTTTCCATCAGCTTTCTATTCCCCAGTATCACCTTGTACCCCTCAATTTTTCCTTCAACTCCAAGTCCCGGGATTGCTCTAAACCCTTCGACTGCACTCAGGGCAAGCTTTTTCTCTTCAGCCGCTTTTACGATCGCCTCTGCTAGTGAATGTTCTGAACCTTTTTCTACAGATGCGGCAAGCTTAAGGATGTTGTTGGTTAATTGGTTAGTTGGTTCATCGCTTCCCTTTGAACTGTGAACTATATCAGTTACCTCCGGCTTTCCTTTGGTTAAGGTACCTGTTTTATCAAAAATCACAGTATTAATTTTATGTGCGGTTTCCAAGCTCTCTGCATCCTTAATGAGTATTCCGTGCTCTGCCCCTTTACCAGTACCTACCATAATAGCAGTTGGAGTAGCTAGTCCCATGGCACAGGGACAGGCGATGATAAGTACGGCAACGGTGTTAAGCATTGCAAACAAGAATGCCGGAGTTGGTCCAAAATCATACCAAATAACAAAAGTAATAAGAGCCAAGATCAATACCGCAGGAACAAAATAAGATGAAATTAAATCAGCAACTCTTTGGATTGGCGCTTTACTTCCTTGTGCTTCTTGGACGAGTTTAATGATTTGGGCCAACATTGTTTCCTGACCCACTTTTGTAGCTTTATAGGTAAATGTTCCTGTCTTATTAAGCGTTGCACCAACCACAGTGTCTCCTTTAGTTTTATCAACGGGAATACTTTCACCAGTAATCATTGATTCATCAACTGATGATTCACCTTCAAGAATAATTCCGTCAACTGGTATTTTTTCACCCGGTCTGACTCGAATAATGTCGCCAATTTGGACTTGGTCGATGGGAATATCTTTTTCATCCCCTTGCAAATGTACTACCCGCGCCGTTTTTGCTTGCAACCCAATGAGTTTCTTTATCGCTTCTGATGTACCAGCTTTGGCTCGTGCTTCAAAATAACGACCAAGTAGAATAAGACCAATGATTATGGTTGCGGTATCAAAATAAGGCGTTGGATCAACACCGAGATTTTTAACGATTTGTGGAAAAAGAGTAACAAACGCTGAATACCCATAGGCGACAGTAGTACCAATAGTAACTAATGTATCCATGTTAGCTATTCGATGTTTGAGTGCTGGAATTGTTGCTCGGTAAAATGCTAGTCCTGCCCAAAATTGTACAGGCGTCGCTAAAACAAATTGTAGCCAAAAGTTTTTAAGAATTTCTGGTGCAGTCTCCATAAGTCCTGGGAAACTGCCCCAAAGAATGAGCCCTCCTAAAACCAAACTGACAATGACCTTATTACGCAAATCAAGAAGCTCTTTTTGCTTTTCCTTTTTCTCTTCATCCTCATGTGTTATCTCATCATTGAGTATTGCCCGATAGCCAACGTTTGCCACAGCTGATTCCAAATGTTCATCAGTAACGTTGGAACCATAGGTAACTGTGGCTTTCTCAGTAGCTAGATTAACATTAGCCTCGTTCACACCGGGAACTTTGGCAAGGGCTTTCTCAAGCACTTTCACACACGATGCACAATGCATGCCTTTGATGGAAAATGTTTTTTTGACGGTATTTTCTGTCATAATTTTCTTAGTAATCTTAAAATTATTCCAATGATATGAGCTAATCTATTGACTGTTCCGGAGTGAAATTCACCAAGAATATATTTTAGGCTCATTGGAGATGGTTTTAGAAATGACATATTATTACTTTACAATAATCTTTCCATGAAACATATTCATCCCACAGGCAAAGGAAAAAACGCCTGATTGTTCTGGTTTTACTTCAATAGATACTTTCTTATTTAATGGCAGGTATTTTCTAATTTTAAAATCACTAAGGACAACTTCTTCCAAACAACTACTTGGGTCTTTGCGCAAGAAAGTAATTGTTGTGGTTTTACCTTTGGGAATAGAGACAACGTCTGGCTTATAGCCCCCATCTGCAATAATGTCAACCGATCCACCTTGTACAATAACTTCTTCCTCTTTCTTCATGAGGAAAAACCAATAGTTAAAAATTGTGCCGGCTATACCAAAAATTGTTAAAATAATTTTGTCAATTGACATGTTCTTTGTTCTTTACCTTATAGTCTGTTTTTAATCTAACTATTCTTCCTGCTACATTGGCAATGAGCAATGAAAGCTCTAGAGTATAAGAAAAAGGCGAAAACTTCTGGAGCATAATAAAAACCAGAGCAGTAAAAATACCATAGTAGGTGTGCAGGTTTCTGTCAGCAGGTGAAGTAAGCGGTTCAGTGAGCATAACAATGCTGAAAAAGAGTATTGGAGACATAAGAAAAACATTTGTAAAGATTGCAATGGCGGTATGCAATGAGATGATATTCTGAAGATTGATTAGCATGATAAAGAGGAGATAGGTAAGAAGAAATCCTAATGTTAGATTAAACCGATGGATTTTACGAAGTACAATTATTCCACCAATGATAATAAATGGCCACATAGGTAGGTTTCCAATCCACCAGCTTGCTCCACTATGGAATAAAACCGCTGTGATAACAACAGCAAACGCAGCTGGGTTAAAAATATGCTGCTTATTGATCGCAATAAGATATTTTGACGCCATAGCAATAACTGGTGCAATTGTAAGAAAAAATAAATTAGAAAGAAGTGGGAGGGGTCCGATAATCAAGGCGAGAATAAGTCCAGTAATAAACTGTGATTCATAATTGGTTTTTACTTTAAAAAGATGAGCAAACAGTTGGTTTGCTATATAACAACCTGTAATAACATATAAGCCACTGATAAGAATATCGAAAGGATTGTATGGAAGAATTTTTAAGAAGCTGAGAAAAAGTACTACCCCAAAAAGAAAACGCAGATAATACTGCATCAACCGGTACATGGTAATACTGTTGAGAAGACTATCAAGACGTTGCATATGTTATTAGTATGCCCTTTTGTGTATAGATATATTAAAGATTTAATATCGGCTAACCAAACGTAAATGCAAAAGCTTCAATACCTGGAGTTTGAAATTCAAGTCTCAGAATATGGTTTTCTGTTTTTCCTTTTAAATCAATAAGGGTATAAAGCCTATCAGTATCAATCGTGATAATTCCATCATCTACATCCTCTCCCGCATTTGATGCGTTAACTACTTGTCCGTCTAGAAAAACTTTTACTTTCTCTTTGCCGTCTGCTGCACTTCCTGGCCGAAGTACCAAAAATACTTTACTTGCCGTAAAATGAAACTCTAAAACTGCATTTTTTGACGCTTGGGCATGTTCATCAGTAATATTCCAATCACCTCCAAAACTAAAGGTATTGTCTGGCAGGTTACTGGCAAGCGTAAAGGTTTGTTGACCATTACTAACACTCCCACCAGGATAATAATATTGCATACGTTTTGAGCCAACATATGATTCAGCAGAGACACGAGTTCGTGGTGTTTGATCAGGCATGTTTTCAAGAGAATTTCCCACTTGTTTTCCTGCTTCTTTTAGTAACTCTTGAATTGCTCTTTCTGTTTCGTCATACTTACCCTCACCAAAGTGAGTCCGTCTGACATTACCTTTTGCATCAATAAGATATTCTGCTGGCCAATACTGGTTGCTATACGCATTCCAAGTAGCATAGTCATTGTCTTGTGGTACAGGATAATGAATGTTGTATTGCTTAATGGCATTTGAAACATTCTCACTTTTTTTCTCAAACTCAAATTCAGGAGTGTGAACACCAATGACAATAAACCCTTGGTCTTTGTATTTGTCATACCAACTGGTGACATGCGGAAGTGTTCGAATACAATTGATGCAGGTATAGGTCCAGAAATCAATAAGGACGACTTTTCCACGAAGTTCTTGCAACATTTGCGGCTTATCGGTATTAAGCCATTTTGTAATCCCGCTAAATTCAGGGGCAGGATAGTTTGTATTGAATAACCCGTTTGTTTTTGGAAGATTGGTTGAAAGTTTTCCTTTAAGTGTGTCAAGTTGTTTGGTAACAATGTCGCTTTTTTCAAAACCGTTGAGTCCGATTGAAGGGAAAACAGTTAGCAATTTTAGCTGCAAAATCTTATCATAACTAAAATAGATTGCGATAGCGGTCAAAATCATAAGGACACCAAAAAATTGCTGGATTCTTCCTGTATAGGCAGATACAAAACGAGTTTTGGTTACGAGTCTTTGTCCTCCATATGTAAAGAGAAAAAGAGGAAGCCCAACCCCTATCACATATGCAAGTGTTACCAGAATTACTTGTATATTTACCATCCCCGTTGCAGCCAGAGTAGCAATGGAAGCTAAAATTGGACCGCCGCAAGGAGACCAAATCACTCCAAGCGTTAGTCCTGTGAACAGTCCAGATTTAAAATCACTTCCTGGTTGCCGCTGTATCCCTAACTTTCCTGTCAAACTGCTCACTAGACCTTCAAGGACGCGAGTAAGAGCAGGGATAATGAGGGTTAATCCTAAAAATACAATGACAATTACGGCAATAGTTCTGAGAATATTAGGATCAAAATGAAATAATCGGACAAGATAGGAAACAGAGAGGGTGAAAATGGCAAAGCTTGCCATCACACCGATAGTAATTCCTAATGGGCGTTTATGATCTGTCCCTTTTACTGTAGAAGAAAGAACAATGGGCAACATCGGCCACATACATGGGGCAAGTATTGTGACGAGACCTGCTAGAAAAGTAAAAACAAGAAGTATAATCATCTATGAGAAAACTGTACGTTAGCGAATTTTATTCCAGCTATCGCCACCATTTGTGCTTTTATAAATGGAATTTTTACTGGTCAGGATATACACCGTTTGTGGATTATTTTTGTCGAATGCGATGAAATAAATAGTATCTGTACCAAATGTCTCATTAATTTTCTGCCACGTTTTTCCTCCATCACTACTTTTGGCAAGATGAAGCGTAGGAGTAAAGCTGAGCATCTTTTGGGTATCCTGTGGACTTATTGCAAATGCCAAAACAGCAGTTTCCTTTAGCTGATCCGAAACATCTTTCCAGTTGCTCCCTTTATCACGACTAGTAAATAGTCCTAATCCTGATGCAGCATAAATAACGTTTTCATCTTTTGGATCAGCAACGAGATGATATGGTCCTACTCCTTTGGCAATGGTTAAGAGATTAGAGTTTACAACTTCCCAGTTTTTTCCGCCATCGCTACTTCGCTCTAGATTATTGTCATACCATCCATACATAAAATTAGCATTTACCGGACTTACTGCCATAGCGTGAAAGTCTACAGGTCCATTAACTCCGTTTGCAATCGTTTTCCATGTCACTGCCCCATCTTCTGATTTTTGAACACCAATATTGCCTCCAGTTTCTGGATGACCGCTACCAAAAAATACTTTTGGGTTATTTCCATGGGGTGAAAATCCCATATAGTCATCATTGCTTTTCCCTACCTGATAGAGATCCTTATCATTTATCAAAACAAAGACACCATGATGAGTAGCAATATAGAGTTTATTAGAATCAGCAACATCAACAGTAAGACCATGAGCATGAGTAATCGAATCAACTTTATAAAGATTACTTCCCAGTGAACTTTCCTTACGTGCGTTATTTTTACCACCCGCGAGAAAAACAATGCCACCGATAATTGTAATAACAACGCTTGCGCTGATTATGAAATTTTTATTTATCTTCATAACTGTTCTTGTTGTTTTGGTGGACATTTACTATCTGCATATGAGCAAAAAACGCAGCACTCTCTTTCTCTTGGCTTTAATAATTCACCACAGTGCTGGCAGCGATAAAAATGTTGACAGGCGTCTGTTGGCATCTCTACTGATTGCTTACTTTGACATTTAGGGCAGGTCAAAATAGCCATTAGTGAAGCATCATAACCTGTCTTTTTAATCACTTCAATGAGTTGATCTGAACTTATTTCTTGATCATTAAATTTCACTTCTATCATTTGTTTTGCATAGTTTGTTTTGGCGGAAACAATGCCTTTTGTATCTTCTAAATCACCATCGATGAGCATTGAACAGCTTGTACAGTGCATACCATTTATTTTAAGGAATTGCTTTTTAACTGCCATAGGACTATTTTTAGACGAGCTTCATTCTACCTCTAAACATTCCCATACTACACATAAATGCTAGTTCGCCTCCAGGTTCATTGGGTGCAGTAAAGGTTACCGTATCTGAACTCCCTATGGGAACGATTTTTCTTATACCTAACTTAGGAATAGTAAACGCTGACGTGCAACCACCACCACCGTTATTAACGAGCTTGAGCGTCACCCGTGAACCGGCTTTGACTGCTAATTGAGCAGGATTATATCCAGACGATTCTATCGCAATTGTTGCCTCCTGAGCTGCAGCCCCAGCAACTTGTGCACCTGCCGCAACCGCCACACTATTATCACACCATGAAATTGTACAATAAACCTCACTTAATGCTCCCTTGAAGGTAAAAGGACTGCCAGAGAGAGCTAGTACTCCATCTAAATTATAGAAAGCGATAACAATAATTGCATATGCTGCAATCTTCAAAAATCTGTCGTGCATCGCGTCTCCCAGTTTCGTCGTAAAGTATCCTAATATAAAAAAAAGCGGTGATGTTCCAAGCACGAATGTGAAAAGAATTACAGCCCCTGTCAAAGCATTTCCAGAAGCAATAGCAAGTGCCATCATCGCTTGAGTTGTACCACAGGGAATAAAAACGGTAAATGCGCCCAAAAGAGCGGGAGCGAAGAAATCACGACTTTTGCTTTGATTGCGAACCATCCGAGTTAAAAATCGTGGAGGCTGAATGACAAAATAGCGAAATATGGGGTGAAGATTGAGTAGGTTTCCGGCTGTACCCAACATGAAGACAATCACTACAAATTGCATAACAGTTGATGCAGTTAGTGATAGCTGAAAGACTGAACCCAGCCAACCTAGAAGAAAGCCTAAAATAGTATATGCAACGAGTTTTGCTCCCAAAAAGAAAAGAATGGGAAGTGCATTGCCAATTGCTTGTCCTGAGCTTCGCCGAAGGATTTCGTTCTCTAGTCGCTTCTCTTCACGCTGGGCTATTGTTGCCGCCAAAAGCCCTCCCTGTACTGCTAGACAGGTTAAACCACCAGTAAACAGTCCTGTAGCAAAAATAACTAAAAGATTCATATGGATGATCCACATTTATTATACCTGACTGTCAAGAGTTGTTGCATGCTATGTCATTATCTGCTAGTTTTATAAATAGGGTATCAACTTCTAACCTATGAGCGATTTTGCTTATCAACTTTTGTCTTACTACGAACAAATTTCTTCTATGCCTTTTTTTCGCGCCAGCCTGGTGGTAATAGCTATTCTTTTTTTTCTTTTTTCCGTCGGCCTGGTCCGCCAGCACTACTTCCACCTGACCATGAGGGGGGCAAATTTTGGTTTCCTTGCAGGAATCATTTTTATCTTAATTCTGGAAACTGCTGGAGGATTTCTTTTAATTTACGGGCCCAAAACTCTCG
>CAZUUL010000002.1:0-24335 GCA_964623155.1 uncultured Gammaproteobacteria bacterium | reverse complement strand
ACCGAAAAATGGTCTTGACAAAGGGGACAACTTTAGATATAGAGGAATCGTTGGGTGTATTCTCATCAACTCCTCCCAAAGCAAGATCAGTTAATCGCTTACTCTCTGGAATATTCAATACTCCAATGGCATTAAGGATTGGTAATTCTACCTTACTCCAATCCCGATGACATTCAACAAAGGTTACTCCTGGTAAACCTTTCTTTTCGTAGGAAATAGGGCAAGAAAGAGTCGCATCCCATAGTCCTAATTCATTGAGGAAATCTTCTGCATAAGGTTTGGTCAGTCGACTATTGTTGAGAATAGGCTCTTGAGTAGAATTTGATGTAGATGGAATGGCGCCTAATCCATGGGTTGCCACTTTTGCCTTATGTACTCCATACGATTGAAATGAGATTCCTCCTGTTTCTCTATTAAACGTAAGTATCCCCCTATTATTCATCTCAGTCAGATTGTAGAGGATGACAAACTTATCATCAGGAGTTTTTACTTCAGTTAGTCCTAATATCTTCCCAAACTCCTTTGCTTCATCAAGAGAATAGTTAGTTTTGAGAGTATAACCGTTGACTGTTTCCGGAACAGTGGGAAGGGGTGTTCTATTCTCATAGGTTTCAAAGTAGACTTTGGGAGGAGGAAGAGGACTAGGTTTGGGTGAGGTTTCAGATAGTTGCGAGAGTTTGCTAGGCTGAGGTTTGGTTTCGCCTGTTTGTTGATTTTTGAAAAGTAGAAGGACTGAAAGTAATACTAAGAGGAGAATAACCCCTATGGCTACAAAGAGCTTTCTTTCTTGGAGCCAAAGAAAAACAGATTGCAGTTTTTCTTGCATATAATAATTACTATTAGGAAATGAGTCTTACATTTAAGATAGAGTAAACTGATGAAGTTTGCAATACCTCAAAAAAGCTTAGTATTTCTTTAACCCCGTATACATGGGATATGTCGAGCAGGGCCGTGAAAGTCCCTCATTAAAATTGCTGATGAAAATTGCCCGACGCTTTAATGTTAGAGTCGAAGATCTGTTTCATCGATGAAGTAAATCAGGTATTATTTACTCAATGGTTGTTTTTATTGACGATTCCGGTGATCCCGGATTTAAAATTGATAAGGGATCCAGCCCTGTTTTTGTGATCGCCTGTATCATTTTTGACGACGAACTGGAAGCGGAGAAAACTGCAGTTGCTATCAAAGAATTGCGTCGGGAATTGAAGAAATCAGACCACTTTGAGTTTAAGTTTAACAAAGGTAATCGAGGACTACGATTGAAATTCTTAAAGCGTATAGCTTCTTTCAAATTCCGTATTCGTGCAATTGTGTTTGATAAACGGAAAGTCAGAAGCCACGAATTAAAAACCTCTAAGCAGTCATTTTACAACTATGCCATCAAAATGGTATTAAAGCATAACTTCGGCACAATCAAAGAAGCCAAAATTAGACTCGATGGACATGGAGACCGTTTGTATAAGCGAGAAGTTGTCCGCTATCTTCGCAAAGAACTAAACAACAAGGAGGAACGGGTATTCCAAAAACTTCAATTTGTGAACTCTGACACGAATGTTCTGATCCAAATGGCAGATATGGTGGCTGGAGCAATCTATAGGAGATACGCTGAAAGCAAAACAGATGCTTACGATTACATCGCGGTCATCAGAAAGAAAATCGAGGATCTGTGGGAATTTTCCTAACGTGTAAAAGAGATCGATCCGCCTTCTAGACTGGTTGTCCCAGACACGCCACCATACGGTGACAGTTCGAAAAGCGGATCTTTGTAATATGATTATACCATTTGATCACTAAGGGTTCAAAATTAGACTGATATTACAACATAAATTCCTCTTGACAGAATCTTACTTGTTAAACAAGAACTATTATTCAAGGGAGCATTTTAAGACACGCGCGGATGGGCAGGGTGGGCCAAGCGTGTCTCCTTTTTTTGTTTTTATTTCCGGCGCGAAAAATGGTGTGTGATAGGCGGCTGCGGCGAGGAAAAGGGGTCTGGGGAAAAGGAATCCTTCGACTAGGCTCAGGACAGGTCGCCGCAGCCGCCTCCACATCGCTCTCTTCCCAGAAAATTTTCGCACCGTTTGAAAATTAGAAAGGAGGGAGAAGAAAAACAAAATGTCGTTGTTCCATCCCGCCCGCCTCGTTCGCCGACATAGCTCCTAATTGAAGTAAAACTCACTCTCTCCCAATTATCACCGACCAAAAGGCACTGCAGTGGCCAGTGCCGATACGGTTGAAATTACCTGAGCGAAGTTTGTTTTCCAAATCATGTGAAGTTTTAAGTGAGTTCCAGGCAGTCTGAGCCTGGCAATTTAGATCTGATCCACAAGAAGTAACATTGATTAGATCTACATACTCTTCAACATTGGTACCCGTAAACCCGTAAGTACTCAGTCTATTTGCCAATAGTGTCTCGGGAAGATGTTTTTGTTTCTCGCGGCAGACTGCTTGGGTTGCTTTTCCCAAACTTGAAGATTCGACAACAGATGGATTAATGGATTGAGCAAAGGCCACCATGCTTCTTGCCACATTGATCGGCCAGCAGCCATCTGGTTCACAATCAATACAGGCAGCAGTTCCGGGTGTTGGGGTTGCCGTGGGTCCACCACCAGGAAGAGTAGGGGTTGCAGTTGGAATTGGCGTTGCCACAGGAGCGGTTGTGGGAATAGTAGGAGAACCGGGGCTTGATGGCAGGCTACTAGGTAATCCTCCCAGTCCTGAAAGACCAGCGGCCAGCATAAAGACGATTCCTAAAAAAATCCATTCCAGAGAATCCATGATGAGTCTATTGTAGCTTGTAAAAAGAGAGTTTGCGAGATACTATGATATAACCAGTATGGCCATCGAAATTGATCAGAGTGGTAAATTAGAACAGCTCGATACAGACACTGTTCTTGCATGTGCAAATGATACAAGTCGTGTAGTGTATATCAAAGCTGGAACAAAAAGAAAGATTGTAACGTATTTACGGAAAAGCCTCATCCCCAGAAAAGATTTGTATCCAATAGTCTTCGCTCTGGCAGTGTTTATTCTTATTCAGCCAGTGAAACAAACTATGACACTAAAAATTGATGAAGAGTACACGGGCAAAGAAGAAATCATTAAAGAGACACTGGAAAAACTAATAAAAAGGCACATGGAGAGAAAAGGGCAAGGAATGATCACGTTTGGAAGGATTGGGAAACATGCTTCTGCACATCAATTGGCATGGAGAGTGCACCGTACAAAACAAAGGTCAGAAGTTAAACGAATTACAGAAGACCAGCTATTGAAGCTGCTGTTCTAAATAAAAATGTCGGGCACTTATCGGCCACACTCACCGCTTTAACGGCGAGGGTCCGCTTCACGCTCGACAATGTTATTCTACCACAAAACGAAATAATGGCAAGTGGCTACCTACTCATCGCTCCCAGTTCAACAGCAGTAAATCCGTTTCTATCCAGTGGAACAATGGTTGGTTGTAAAATGTTAATCGGTTGAGAAAGTGGAGTAAGAAACAGGTGGACTCTGTGGAAGATATCCGGTTTGGGAGAAATAGTCATCGGCAACTTCTCATCAATCTCTTTGCTGACTAACGTTCTCATCAATAAACTCAATAACCTCTTGAGCATACGTTATTGCCTCTTCCGCCTCGTTGTCAGTGAATTCACTTAGGGGACCGGCATCAGGAGGGTAGCGTGTGGAAATATAGTACCGATCAAGTAGCTGGCATTTTGATTTTAGCTCACTAAACTCAGGAGAAAATCTGAGGCATTCCTTGATGAGACGAATAAGGGTGTGGATTTTGATCGTTTCTAAGGCAACACCGTGGGCGAGCAAATATGCTTTCAGCGCTTTTTCTGCGGCTTGTTGTGCCAGAAAACAGGCCGGGGTATAAAAGTGAAGACCCAACAAGTTATAGCGGTTGGGTTTAGTGTCTTTCATACAGCGTTTTGCCTTTGTTAAGGATTTCCTCGGTGATAAAATACCAGCCTTTCTCTCGTGCTTGGCCAAGCTCGTAAGGAGTCAGCACAGAGACATCAAATGAACGGAAACCGTCATACAATGGCAGCACATCTTTTACTCTTTCCCAGAATGGCTTCTCAGTATTTTTCACTACTAAAAGATCGATATCACTCTGCTCATCGACATAACCACTGGCAGTTGTGCCAAAGGCAATGATTTTTTCTGGCTGATAGACCGTTATCACACGCTCAACCAGCTGTTTAACCTCTTCTTGATAATCCTTTTGAATCTTTGCACTCATACGTGTTATTGTATCATTCTTTAGCTGCTACTCCCAGCTCAAGTGCAGTAAATCCATTTCGTTCAAGGGGAACAATGGTTGGTTGTAAAATGTTAATCAGTTGAGAAAGTGGAGTAAGATAGAGGTGGACTCGATGGAAGATATCTGGTTTTGGAGAAATAGTCATTGGCAACTTCTCATCAATCTCTTTCCGGTCGACAAAAGAGATTTTTAGATAAGGAGAATCTTTGACATCAATGAGAGTGTTTCTGACATCAGTCACCAAATCCTCTGTTTCTTTGCTGGTTAGCTTAAGATGTGATGCGATATTTCTCACTTCAGCCTCCCATTCACCTCTTTTCACTACAAAACCTTCACTGGGTTCAGTAAATGTTATTTTACGTTTATCATACTCATAATACAGTTTTTCCCATGATTCATAATTCTTGATTCCTGATTCAGAAAGTGTGCCATCTGGTTGGGAAAGGATGGACCAGGAGTTGTTGTTAACCGTTGGGTCAGTGTAGGTTAGTGGAGAACCAAGAGAAATAGTGACGGTGGTGAGTTGTTTGGGATAGAGGTAGAGGGATGGAGAAGGTCCGCTGATTCTTACTGGACAATCATTGTTAGCTCTAAACTCTGCTAAGATATCTTCATATGATCTCTGACGTTTACCGATAGCTCCTACAGTTTCACTTTGGCCAGGGTCAAGTTCCAATTGTCGACTAATACGACGCACAATGTCTAAAACCTGTCGTTCGGTAGTGATGCTCGAATTACGAACATAGTACCAATATCCATAAAGGTTAGGGTCAAGTCCTCCTGTTAGTACCGACCGGCCAAACTGAACTCCATCCAATTCGTACAGCGGTTCCAATTGAGACACAGAAGGTCTACAGCCACTAGTAGATGGTGGTAATTGTTGAGATGGGAATGTGGGGGATAATAAAGGAGGATTTGTCGGTGTTGGCGGTTGGGTTGGCAATGGTTCTGTTGGGGGAGGTGTAAAGGTGCCAAGGTGAAGACCTGGAGCTTGAGCAAGGTTTGTGGTGGATTCCCCAGCCACGTCAGACGTGGCCCCAGCTACAGTACCACCAACAGGGGGAAGGAATGAGAGACCACTTCTGAGAGCTGGTACTACTTCAGTAAATCTGACTCTGTAGCCGGTAGTTAGTTCTGCTGTTCCACGAATAAGGTACATGGGAACAAGATTGTCTTGGGATACTTGACCTGGTTTCTTTGATAGCTCTTAGGTTTGATTCAATGGAGAGGATTCTGCCATCGGGAGTAACTCCAACAGTAATGGTATTAAAATCATTGGGTCTGGCTTTACCATCCTGGCCTAAGTCCCTCCTCCCAGGTGACCGAATGGGCTCCTGGGATGGTGGGGCGATGGAAACAGAAATAATAGAAGGATCAGCGGGAGTATTTTCATCAGTCTGACCAACAGCAAGAGAGGCAAGCGGTTTGTTCTCAGGAATATTTAACACACCAATGGCATTAAGGATTGGAAGCTCCACCTTCTTCCAATCTCGGTGACACTCAACAAAGGTGATCTGTTCTAAACCTTTCTTTTGGTAAGTAATGGGACAGACAATGGTGGGATCCAGGATGCCAAGGTTAGAGAGGAAACGCTGTGTTGATCCTTCCACGTCTACCTGCTTGCGGACACCTGGGAGGAGTCCCCGCTGAGCGGGGCCACCATCCCAGGAGTCCTTAGCCTTATGGACTCCGTAGGACTGAAATGAGATCCCACCAGTTTCTCTATTAAACGTAAGTATGCCTCTGTTATTCATATCAGTCAGGTTGTAGAGAATGACAAACTTATCATCAGGAGTTTTTACTTCAGTCAATCCCAACTTTTTCCCAAAGGCAATCACTTCAGCCAGAGTATAGTTGGTTTTAAGAGTATAACCATTCACCGTCTCTGGCACCGTTGGTAAGGACGATTTGTTTTCATACGTTTCGAAAAAGACTTTGGGAGGAGGAAGGGGACTAGGTTTGGCTGAAGGTGCAGATTGTTGCGAGAGTTTGCTAGGTTGAGGTTTGGTTTCGCCTTTTTGCTGACTTCTAGACAGAAGAAGGATTGAAAGCAATACTAAGAGGAGAATAACCCCTATGGCTACAGAGAGCTTTTTTTCTTGAAGCTGTAGAAAAACAGATTGCAGTCTTCTTTCATGGAAAAGAATGCAACCGCTGAATTCATTCCTTGCATTTATACTTCTTGCATTTGAATCCTTCGACAAGCTCAGGACTAGGTTGATATTTATGGGTTACATTCCCCGCAGCTTGCTGCGGAAGCGTGTCCAGAGCTTGCTCTGGGGTTCATACCTTTGATATATTTGCGAAATCAACTTAAGATAGATATATTATGTCTGACTCTGTTTTCAACAAAGTCTATGAGCTAGTAAAAACCATTCCTTCGGGAAAAGTGGCCACCTATGGGCAGATTGGCAGACATTTAAATCTGTCGCCCCGCACAGTTGGCTGGGCCCTCCATGCAAATAAAAGCACTAAAGTTCCATGTCACCGGGTTGTGGATCGCCAGGGGAGACTGGCCCCCAACTTCTCTTTTGCCGGATGGAAGGAGCAAAGGAGAAGGCTACTGGCAGAGGGAGTGAAGTTTAGGGACGAGATGCATGTTAATCTTTCATGTTGTAAAATGACGATAGAAGATCGAAGCTAGAAGCTAGTATTTTGAAGATGGATGTTCGAGAATAGATGATCCATCGTCTTGCTTAAATATAATGGTTTGTGCGCACGTATTTATTTCCGGTGATGTAATTGGAGTAGGTTTTAGGGCTTGGATAGTAGCCAATTCCAACGAGCTAAATCTTACAGGTTGGGTAAGAAATGTCTATCCCCGAGTTGAGGCTGTTTTTGAAGGTGAAAAAGACAAAGTTGAGGAGATGATTGAGCGTTGCCGGCAAGGCCCGGAGGTTGGTTTTGTTGAAAATGTAGAGGTTAATTGGCAAGATTATAAGGCAGAGTTTAATGGGTTTACTATCTTGAGATTGTAGAAGTTTAGCAAGGAGGATAATCTTATAAAACTACTTCTCTTTTTAGGTATTTTTCTTCTGGTTTTTCAGTTTCCTGATGATCCAGACTTAGGTGTCCATCTGGGAGTAGGAAAGTTTATTATTAGTACTCATACCATTCCCAGGAGCGACCTTTTCTCTTTTTCTCTGCCTGATTACCCCTACATTTACCATTCATGGTTATCAGAAGTCATTTTCGCCTGGTTTTATAAACAGGCAGGTTTGCTGGCAATTACAGTATGGGTAAGCCTTTTGATCAGTATTGGTTTATGGTTTGTTTATCTTCGGATGGGGCAGTCACTCTTCTCCCTAATCTTGCTGCTTCTGGCAGCAGCAATTATTTTTTCCTCAATTGGTGTCCGGCCGCAAGTTGTAAGTTTTCTTTTTTTTAGCCTTGTGGTTAGTTTTGTTTACAGTTATTTTAAAAAAGGCGGGCCAAGTATCTATCTAGTTCCCGGCCTTTTTGTCCTTTGGGTGAACCTCCACGGGGGTTTTTTTAGCGGGTTAGTTTTTTTGGCCGGAGTGACTATGTGTGAGTTGATAAAAACTTGTATTGCAATTAAAGGAGACAAAATGTGGACGATGGTTAAGAATTTGGTTGCAGTGACAATACTCTCAATTCTGGCTACGCTAGTTAATCCCTATGGTTTTAGCATTTATCAATCTGTCACAGCCATTCCCTCAAACCCTTTTAATCAACAGTTTAACATGGAATGGCTGCCGCTCTTTAGTCGGGGAGGCATCCATGTTTTGGTTGGCGCATTGGTTATTGCTTGTTACGGACTTTTTTTTATAAAAAAGAATCGCCTTAATCTGACAGAGCTTTTGCTTTCGCTGCTTTTCTTCTTCTTTTCCCTTAAAAGTGTCAGGATGAGTTTGTTCTTTTTTACTCTCTTTTTACCTCTGGTGGCTACATTTATTCGCCAAACGCTGCTAATTAGGTTCCGCTTATCGCTTTTTTCTCCGCCAACTGTGGCTTTGGCGGCTTTTTCCCTTGCAATACTTAGTCGGGGAGTTTACAACGTTGATACCAGTTTGCGGATGATGAATAATCCGGCTTTTTTAGCCTCGTATCGGCAAAACTATCCCTATGGTGCTATTAACTATATCAAAACTCATCCTGTCCCTGAACGGCTGATTAACTACTTTAACTGGGGCGGGTATTTGGTTTGGCAGTTGCCAGAGCGGAAAGTATTTGAGAATGGGATCATGGATGTGTTTAAAGTGGTCGGGGATCGGTTTTTCCTTGATGATTATCATCAAATAGTATACCTTGGTCCGCACTGGCAGGAACTTTTTGATCAGTACCAAGTTGAAGGTATTCTTCTCCCACCCAACCTACCTTTGGTGCAAATGATTCGCGTGCTTCCAAACTGGGAGATTTTATATGAAGATAAAGTAAGTGTCTTGGCAGTTAAACAAAATATTATGGCGGATTTTTGCTATAATTACTCTTGTTATGGTTCATATTTGGGATTACAATATCAATGAATTAAAGAAATCTGAGCGGGGACGGATTCTCATTCTGGAACGAATGATTAACTATGGTCCGGATAAAGGCGAAAAAATAAAACTTAGCCTTGTTAAAAAATATTGGGATCAACTGCACTTGTTTCGCTCACAACGCCGGCTATTTGAACTATTAATATGGGGAAAATACCAATCCTCACCAAAGAGCAAACCCTTATTTTGGATTGGGTAGTTAAGGACGATTTGTTAAGGCAGCAATTTTACTTTACGGGCGGGACAGCCTTGGCTACTTATTACCTTGGTCATCGATACTCAGAAGATCTCGACTTTTTTAGTGAAAAAAAGTTTGATACGCAATCAATTTTCACTCTTTTGTCCGAATGGGCAAAGAAACATAATTTTTCCTTCAATGCCCGGCTAGTCGGGCCTGTATATATCTGTATGCTTACCTTCCCCAGTGTGCAGGTGAAGGTAGACTTTGGTTATTATCCATACAAGCGCTTGAGGGTTGGTAAAGATTATCATGGATTAGCTATTGATAGTCTACTTGATATTGCAGTGAATAAACTTCTTACCATTGTGCAAAGAGGAGAGATTAAGGATTTTGTTGATTTATACTTTCTCCTTAGAACATTTAGTCTTTGGGATTTAATAGAAGGTGTTCGTATAAAATTTAGTATGGAACTCGAACCATTGCTTTTAGCAGGTAATTTTTTGGGGGTAGAGGATTTTGATATGCTACCAAAGATGGTTACACCGGTGAAAATCACTGAGTTAAAAGAATTTTTTCGTAAACAGGCAAAAAGACTTGGAGCAAGTGTGGTTAAACCATAGCACCAGAAGAAATCCTCACTTTGAAGTACGATCCATATCCATGGGCTCGCCCCTATTGACTGATTACTATCTACGATTTATACTACTAACCGTAGATATGAATATTTATATCTACGATTTAACTAGCTATGAGGACAGGAATTTATCTTAACCAGCTCCATGGTGAATTACGGTATAAGGCATTTGTGTCTAACCCTTTGCCATTTGAGGTAAGAATGGATGCAGATCTTCAGAGCCTTCTTTCTAAGGCTGATCTTGCTATGGGAAGATTAGACAGTGTCGCGGATATGTTTCCTCATGTGGATCTCTTTATTCTAATGTATGTACGAAAAGAAGCCACACTCTCAAGTCAAATAGAAGGCACCCAAGCCACATTTGAGGATGTACTCAAAGCAGAAGCACGAATAGAAGATGCAGAGATACATAAAGACGTCCATGAGGTACTTAACTACATTGCCGCCATGAACTATGGTATAGAACGATTAAAAACACTACCTCTCTCTTTACGCCTTATTCGAGAAATTCATGAAAAGTTGCTACAAGGAGTACGAGGAGAACACAAACATCCTGGAGAGTTTAGGACTTCCCAAAATTGGGTAGGAGGCGCAAGTTTGCAAACTGCTGTGTTTATTCCTCCACCCAAAACAGAAGTTATGAAGCTTATGGGTAACTTAGAAGAGTACCTGCATCATGCTTCACCCGTGCCAATCCTTATAAAAACTGGTTTAATTCATGCGCAGTTTGAAACAATTCATCCATTCTTAGATGGTAATGGCAGAATTGGAAGACTGCTTATAGCGTTTTACCTCTACCAGCAAGGTATCTTACGAAAGCCATTGCTGTATGTATCAGACTTCTTTAGAATGCATAGACAAGCATATTACGATAAGTTAAATGACTTTAGAGAAAAAGATGATATTGAAGGCTGGTTAAAGTTCTTCCTCGAAGGAGTTATAACAACTTCCGATAAAGCAGTTGAAACAGCAAGGAAGATAATAAAGCTTCGAGAGAATCATGTAGCTAAGGTTGCAAGTCTTGGAAGGTCTGCGGAAAAAGGAATGCTGCTTCTTAATAGCTTGTATCGAACTCCTATTGTTAGAGTAAAAGATATCGAACAGATTACATCGTTATCCAATCCTAATGCTTTAGTTCTCGTATCAAAATTCGAGAACTTGGGAATACTCAAAGAAACAACAGGACAACGGAGAAATCGGATATACTCTTATTTAGATTACATTGCCTTGTTCTCATAAATCATCTGCTTGACTCTGTACTCTAAATCGCCTACGATAGGCATGTGCCAGTGCCACGATTTGCGACCACTTATGACTTTACCACCTTTGGACGATTTACTCGTTTTCTCCCCTGGGTGACTGGGACAATACTTCTACTTATTTTCTTGCGCGCTTTTGTGATCTTTGTTCCGCCTGGTTTTGTTGGAGCAATATATGATCGAGGTAGGGGAGTATTGCCGTACGAACTGCATGAAGGGATAAATATCCTCATCCCCTTTTGGCAAAGTGCGCAACTGTTTGATACCAGAATTCAGGAATATACCATGTCAGCAGCGCCCGATGAGGGAGCGTTGCGTCGTGACGACTCACTGGATGCTCCGACCAGTGATGGTTAACAGGTAAAAGTTGATGCCTCTGTCTTATTCCGTATTGAACCAGGTGCAGCGCCAGTGATTTGGAAGACGATTGGCGTTGATTACATCGATAAAATAATCCGCACCATAACCCGCAGTCAAATTCGAATGGTGATAAGCCGCTACAGTGCTACAGCCATTTATTCAGAGAAGCGCCAAGAAGCAGAATCTGTCATGCAGAAAGAAATTACTGAACTTGTGAAAGAAAAGCATATTATCTTGGATAAATTATTACTCCGGGCTGTCTATTTTTCGCCTGAATACTCCAAAGCAATTGAAAATAAAGTTATTGCCGAGCAGCGGGTAAAACAAGCAGAATTTGAGGTCAAAGAAGCCTCTCAACGGGCAGAGGCAAAGATTGCAGAAGCTAAAGGCTTGGCTGAAGCACAGGCTTTGCAGAAGCAAACCCTCACGCAAGAATTTCTCCAGCTTGAAGCCATAAAAAAGTGGGATGGAAAAATGCCTCAGGTAGTTGGGAGTGGGTCGCTACCGTTTATCAATATTCCTCTGGAGAAGAAATAACCATTTATCCCTAGGTGTCCTAGCTAAATCACCTCCCAGGTGCTCATAAAATTATATCTCCCGAATAACATCGTACCCTTTTATTGCCCCTACCAGTGCAAATGCGACAATATTTTTTCCTGCCTTCGCTGTTTTTAATTTCTTTGCCGTTTCATGGAAGGAGGCGCCAGAACCTACTACGTCGTCAAGCAGTAAAACGTTGGCATAAGAAAGCTCTGTAGTATTTTTTAAATAAATTGAATCACGTGCATTAATCATTCTCTCATGAAGACCTGCTAGTGTCTTTTGAGGAATAGGAATGTCTCCAGGAATAACCTTCACCAGATCAATTTCTGGTAAAGGCAGTCTAAGCTGTGAGGCAAACTCATCCATAAACTGTAAGGGTCTTGGTACGGTAGGCGGAATATACGCAATAGCATTAATTGAGTATGACCTAATAATCCTTTCTATGACTGGTTTAGCTAGAGCAGCAATCTGATCTATAAGTTCTCGAGCGCCTACTTGCTTTGCATACATAACAAGTTTTGCAAGCTTGGTTCTGCCAAACACCTTATAGCTGTATACATCTTCAAATAATAAGTGATCTACATATGCCTCTGAAAAGGAACGTGTTAATTTAACAGTTGCATCAATCCAACCTCCTTGGTCGAAATGCTTCTTTTGCTCTTTCCAAAGAGCCACATATTCATGTGCGATCTTTCCATACGGCGTCTTCTTTCCATATTTTTCTACCCAGTAATTAAATCCATCTAGGCCATAGAGCAATGTTCCATCAGGAGTAATTGAGAGAAAGTTTTCGGCAATGAGGCCTTCAGTATCCTCTGGTAAGGTTTCTGTTTCAATGGAGCTAACCTTTTCTTTTGAAGGAAACGTATAAAAAACAATTGGCGGCTTCCCTTCGCGCGTTAAAAGGCCTGCTTTTAGTAACTGGTTCAGTTGCTTATGAACAGCAACATTACTAATCCGCAGTTCGCGTACTAAATCATAGACTCTGGCTTGTCCATGATATGTAATGTAGGCAATGATTCTATCTCTAGTAGAGCTTTTCATAGTTAATAGTTTACTATAAACTATTAACTAAGTCAAGAGCAAGCCAGGATGGTCAATAAATGAGATAGCAGAGTATTTCGACGTCTCTACCACACATGTGAAAAGAGAAAGGCAACGGCAGGGAATTGAAGGAAATCTACCAGGAAGGCGGCCAATTCCCTATGATCCAGATGAGCTTGAGAGAGTCTATAAAGAAGAAGGCAGTCTCAGGAAAGCAAGTAGTAAACTTTCTATGTCTCATGTTACCCTGGAAAGGAAACTAAGAGAAAGTGGTAAAAACATAAACCTACTTGAAGGAGGTCCTGGTCATGACAAAGCTCCTGAGCTTACCCCAAAACTTGCTTCGGAACTCTATTTACAAGGGCTTACTCTTGAGCAGATTGCTGAACGATACGATCTTAGTAAATGGGAAGTGAGCCTTCGCCTGCAAGAGGCTGGTACTCCTCGACGATCACGAGGACCAAAACCCCGACGTTAACATGGTTTTGACGAGTAGCTTTAGCGATCATCTCTCTCCCAAGGCTCTCTGCTTGGCCATTGTGGCCGAATCTCAAGTTGTTGCCGACAGTCAATCGATTTCTCGATCACGCGAATTGTGGCGTCGTCGCAAATAGAATCTCTATTGCTTTTAGCGATTAGTTTTGAGAAAAGATTAGTAATCTGCTATCTTGTGGGTGGAGGTTTTAAAACTCTTGGGCGGTTTGGACGGTATGCTTTGAAACCACATTGCCAGTATTTACCGTGCTTTTGGGTTCAATAAGGATGATGTGAATTTCCTCGGGCGCTTCCGGTTTGTGCTCAATCAGGTGAGGAATGATGACAAATTCGCCTTTGAGCTTCACAACCTGCACTTTATGGTTATTGAGCTCTCCCACAATCTTGGGAGACCAGTATTCATTAAAGAGGGCTAATTTATCCTGGATATTGATTACCTTTACGCTTGTACTCTTTGTCATTATGGAAAAATTATACCATAACTTCAGGTGCGAATTCACCATAACCCCATTTCCTCAAAATATTGTCTCATAGTATATAATATAAAGGTTAAAATTCCTGTATTAATTACTACTCTTGCGCGTAGTATGGAAACAGAAACGGTTGAATATCATCATAACGATAGTGTTGGTGGACTCGTGACCGAAGAGGGTCTTCTCCGACAGCTTCACCTTCAGGTATTTCACACCAGGTGTGTGAACGAGGTGTGTGAAAAACTACCATTTACTCTTTAGAAGAGTAAAATATAGTTTATGAGCAACAAATATTTACCATATTTCTGGGATTATCAGCTAACTTCCAATCAGCTAAAAAACATCATAAACAACCGGGAGGGCGATAGTACTAAGCGCTGGGCGATTGCCCGTTTGTTAGAAAGTGCACCGTTTGCTGAGATTTGGAAATACATCACATTAAAGCAGCTAAAATCAGTTTTCCCAAAACTAAAACTTAAAAAATCTATTGCTCGCGCCTGGCAACGTGCACTTACTGTTTGGTCTAAATAATCCATAATGAATCAAGCGAGCCTTACGCCATTGCAAAAACAAATAATCCGGCAATTTTTGGCCACACTGGCGGGTAAAACATTTTTTCTTACAGGTGGTACTGCTCTTTCTGTGCCACAATTATCGTTGACGTTTCTAAACTTACTCGTTTTCCTCGCATGCTAAAACCATTAAACAAAGATGATCTCATCCATTTTTACCTTCAGTTAAGCGAAAGGTTACTGCAAAAAATTAAACCCAAATAGTATCATCTTCCTCAAGTCGCCGGCAGCTCGTCTTTGCCCTTCATCAATATTCCGCTGGAAAAGAAATAACCCCATTTTCCCTAGGTGTAAAGAGAAAAACACGTCCCAG
Source organism: uncultured Gammaproteobacteria bacterium (assembly GCA_964623155.1). Lineage (GTDB taxonomy): Bacteria > Patescibacteriota > Microgenomatia > CAZUUL01 > CAZUUL01 > CAZUUL01. The sequence goes on along the minus strand of CAZUUL010000002.1, from coordinate 9,695 downwards.
GTGTAACTTCATAACTTCACATCTTTGATAATGGTTTTATTCTCGTGTTACTCAACTGTTGGCTGTTTATTAAAAATAACAATATATCCTTTAACTCCGTTATCATCCTCGCGAGCGTATTTTATTTCAGTAGCAGTTCCTCCATCAAAGCCTTTTCCCATAATGGTAATTGTTCGCTTAGTGCCTAGGGCTACTTGAGTATGGGTATGTACTCTGTCAGTCCATAATCCCCTACTCCATCCTCGCCACATTGACTCTCCATCCCCAAACTCTCTTTGACCTATTTTATGTGCCTCCATCCTAGGAATCATAGATTTAATTTCGTGTCTCATCAAAATTTCACCTCCGATCTTTTAAACTATAGGTTTATTATAACATGTGATCTTCACACACCCTTAGGGTGGTTTAGCTTGGCACCTTCAGGGTATCTTTTCGCCGACGGTTACTTTTTTACCGTCTTGGATATAGGTGTAAGTTCTATAAAGCGATTTAGATCGTCAAAACAAATTCTGAAGTGCTCGAAAATACTTTTTCTGCCTAAAAGATTAAATCCTACTCCCAAGTGATCTGAGAAGCCTATGGTTGAACTGAATTGCTCACTTGCCAATTCAACAGTTACTTTATGAAGATAAACTTCCAAAAGTCCACCGTCGCCAACAGTCAGATACAGTGAGTCACCATCCTGGATATCTATGCCTAAAATTTCGGCCCTGTCTGCGTGAAAAATACTAACACTCGCTCCAGAATCAATGTATGCTTCAAATTCTAACCAGCCTTTAGGACCCTGAATCTTTATGGGAATAATTGGCGCGAAATCCTTGACAGTTATTTGGTAGTAGGGAAAGCGCATAGCGCGGTAAGTAAATCTTTTTTTCGCGGAATATAGTAAACTCCCTCTACTTTTTTACCCTTGGTCAGAATTCTTTTTGCCGAATTAAATGCTTCTGCCGCGCTTTTCCCTGAAGCTATTATTTTATTTTTACTCACCGCCAAATACTTGCCTTGAAAATCTCTGGTTTGTTGTGTGTAAAGAATATTCATCAACCTAAATATACCACAAAAATGACCTAAGCAACAAGTCCTTGAGGGGTCTATAATAACGGTTTAGAGGTCCATACACCTCCGATGTGTACTAGCTAGGACACCTCGGAAGGAGTCTTAATTTGCCGGCATGATTAGGCAGGGGGAAGTGATTTCGATACCTTCGATTGTCATTTGTAATCCCTGGGCATTAGCCACTAGGTTGGGAGTCGGTGATTGAAAAAAGACTTGGTTAGCTATGGGAGGGATTGAACGAAACATGACCAGCGTTCCGATTCCAGGCACAAAAAGACGATCGCTTGGATCATAAGTCATATTCGTAGCCTGATCAATTGCCTGACAACCAGCTGTTTGTGAACGCAGCGAAACAGCAATCAGTGGAGGAGATATCTCAGGAGTTTTTGCTTCCTCATTAAGCCGAGTTGATTCTGGATCATAGCTGCCAAATTTTAACCCTGGAGCTTGGGTTTGGGCTTCTGCCGGAGGAGGAAAAGCACTTTCAACCTCAAGGGCTGGGACAGTTTGGGTAAATGCCGTCTCACCTGCTTCACTAGTCCCTGTGCCGCGAATAATATAGGTAGGTATAAGAAATCGCTCTGGAACACCGAGAGGTTTTTCTTCATATACAAGAACAATATCAGTAATATGGGCATTAGTGATTTTGACTTGATTATTTGAGTAAAGATTGGTAAATGAGCTAGAGGGACTTTTTGCTACGGCATAGCCTAAAAGAAAACCATTTTTTTTCAATTCAGCAATAATTTTTTGCGGATCAAGAAGTGAGAATCCAGAAGCCGAGAGAGTTTGTTTTTTTGCAATGGTACGCAAGGTTGAAGTGATGCCAAGCACTCTTCCATCATCACTCACCATGGCTGTTAAGGTATTAAACCCGTTGCGCCGAGGTTGATCGCTTGTTTGGTTGTTATCATAAAAAGTGAGCGAGAGATTATCCAGGGGAAGAGAAGTATTGAGGATACCGGCAACGTTGATAATGGGAGCGCCTACGTGTTCCCACAGTCGGTGAAATTCAACAAAGAAAGCCTGCGAGTTTTGACTTGTTCGATAGTAGGCTGTGGCAGCAACCGTATCATCAATTAATTGTTTTTCCCGTAAATAGTTAGCTACTACAGCAGCAGGATTGCCGTCTTTGGGAAGAGACAGGACAGGGGGAGGATTTTTGGCTTTATAGGAGAACATACCAGTTACTTGGTCAATTACCAGTATTGCATCTTGTTTGTCTTTTGAGCTGATGATAAGCTCTTGGCCTTGGTCGCGGACGTTAGGGTTTTCTCCCAGCAGTCGCTTAGCAAAATCTATGGCATCCTCGCGTTTCAAGTGTTTAAATTCATAGATGGTGCTGGCATCAGTTGCTTTGGGTAGAGAAGTTTGAAGGATATAGTGTTTGATATCTAGATGCTGGGCAGCGGGAACATTGTTTGGTTTATTATCAAAATTAAGAGAAGGTGGAACCATATCAGCAAGGTATGGAGCAAGCGATTTGGAAAAAAATAGGCGTCTAAGACGGGGAGAGAAAGGTGGGGTTTGGCTTACAAGCAAGGTTATAAGCACAGCAAGACACAGACTACTAACAATTATAAGACGTATCTTCATTATGGATGCCCATTGGCTCCCAACTCAAGCAATGTCAATCCTCTTCGCTCAACAGGAGTAAGGATAGGAGATTGGATAGCTGTTTGAGCATCTGCTTTGCCAACGTAGAAATGGTGGCGTTTGACTGATTCGGGTGGAGGAGAAATGGTCAAAGGGAGTTTTTCATCAATTTCTCTCTGATCAATCAGACCAATAAAAAGCATATCTGAAGTTACATTATATGCAGCGTGATTAAGTTCAAAGACAAGTCTGTCCGCCTCTTGGGGTAAGAGGGCTAATTGGGATGATAGATCTTTAGCAAATTGATTAATAGCATTTTTTTGTATTATCCAGCCAGTTTTTGGTCTGCTAAACTGAACTGGTTCATACTCATAGTAGAGGAATGGTCGGTTAAAGCCATTGACTGATAGACTACTATTATCCTGCACCCTGACATGCCACCAACCATCACTTGCTGGTGTATCCACATAGGTGAGGTTGCTATTGACACGAATTGTCAGCTGGGTATGGGGTTTTCCAGAGACAAAAAGAGTCGGTGACCAACCGCTAATAAGGATTGGGCATTGGTTGAAACCTGCTGCCATATTGTTCAAAAATGTCTGTAGAATCACCGACCAATCAAACAATCGGTAGCCTTGGGGGACATTGGGTTGAGAAAGTAGAAAATTGGCAATCTGTTCGATATCTTGCCGCAGCTGGTTTTCTGTGGTTACCCCAGTTCCTGGGAGATAATACCAGGCAGTATCTGCAAAGGGTAATTGTGAGGGTGCAAGGGTCGGACCTTGCATGCTGGCTGGACCGCGATCAGCAATAACACCAATCCGTAAGCCTGGTTCAACTTCGATGACTGGATTGAATTGACTAGTGTTGACATCACAGGTTGTGGTTGTTGCTGGTGTTGGCCTGGGTGGAGTATCTGTTGGCTGTGGAGATGGATTCGTAGTAGGTTCGAATGATTCAAACTTAATACTTCGTTCATCTTGAGCAAGAGAGGTTGAAACACCAGCCACGTCAAACGTGGCACCAGCAACCTGTCCTTGAGATGGAAGATTAAAGTCTGATATTGATTTGCTATTCTTTAGCGCAGCTACCACTTCAATAAAATTAGCAAGGTACCCCGAATCCAAACGGCTTGTTCCTCGCACCAGATAGTATGGTTCAAGAGCGCTTTGGGGAAACTTGGGAAGTTTTTCTGGGTAAAAGAGGATAAAATCGGTGATGGTTGCTTTTTGGGCCTTGGCTTGATTGTTAGGGTAAACAAGATTGTAGTTGGTATAGCCCAAACCCGCTACGCTGATGAGCGAGCGAGCTGCTTTATGGTTTTGAAAGTTAGTCAATGCTTCTTCTGGGGTAAGGAGGTTATTATTTGATGAAATGTCATGCGTTTCTACAATTTGCCGAATATTAGAGTGAAAGCCGAGGATGTGGCCGTCCTGATTGATGGCAACGGTGGCGGTATTAAATTCGTTCGGCCGGTTTTTTCCTGGGTCATTGGTCTGGGTATTTGTTGTCTGTCCCAGAACAATCTGACTTAGAGGTGTCGTTTCAGAAATATTCAGTACACCTTCTGGGTTGAGAATTGGAAAACCAACCAAACTCCAATCTCTTCGACATTCAACAAATGTTACCTGCGGGATATCTCTTCGCTCATAGCTCCAGCGACAGACAACGGTGGTATCAATCAGCCCAAGATGGGAAAGAAATTCTTGGGCTATAGCTGTTTTTTCTCCCTGCTCTGCTGATGCTATTCTATGATTGCCATAGGACTGAAAGACTGCTTCGCCGCTGGTGCGATTAAATGCCAACAATCCGTAGTTTTGTGGGTTGTCTGTATTGGACATAAGTGCATACTGGCGAGTAGGTTGTTGATATTGGTTAAGACCGAGCTTATTGCCAACTACTTTGACCTCTTCAGGAGAAAAATTCGTTTTTATTGTGTAAGTTCGTACGTTGTCTGGCAAGAGTGGAAGCGGTGCACGAGTTTCATAGGTTTCAATGTATACTTTAGGCGCAGGGGTGGGAGTGGGAGTAGGGAATTTTGAGGGTTGGCGTTTGATAGATGGAGTAGGCAGTGTTCCGATTAAGAAGGAGGTTTTCTTGCCTGAAAAAAGACTAACAACAATCACAAAAAAAGCAAGCAAGAGAGTAAGAATAACCCACCACCTCTTATTGTCTTTGATTTTTGAGGTTATTTCTTGCAAATAGTTTTTCATGATAAATTGGCTACGTATTTCACTGTAGCATGTTCACAAAGCTATATCAACTTGCTACTTTTCCCTTGCAAGAATACCTGTTACAATGGAATTACTATGGCAGTTGTTCTGACGAAAGATAATTTTGAACAAGAGGTGTTAAAGTCAAACATTCCAGTGTTGGTGGACTTTTGGGCGCCGTGGTGTAATCCCTGTAAAATTGTCGAACCCACTGTTGATGAGATAGGTAAAGATTTTGCCAGTAAAATCAAAGTAGGCAAGGTCAATGTTGATGAACATCAGGAATTGGCAGCAAACTATGGCGTGATGAGTATTCCGACATTTATGCTATTTAAGGGGGGAAATGTGATGAGTCAGTTTATCGGCGCGCAGCCAAAACAGAAGTTTGAAGAAGAAATCAAAAAGGTTATATAAAGCTGATGGTTTTACCGGGTACAAGTCTGCACCCGGCGTAGACAGATATAGTCTTGTATATGGCTTTGCGCCAATAGTTCTAATCCACCACCTTCAGATTTACCCAGTAGCTCAACAGGAGTATAACAGCCTGCATTTGAACAGGAAGAAGGTTCAGGTGGTGAGCCTCTTCTTAAATCTGGCTTGATTCGAGTTGATGAGCTGGCAGGGAAATAATTGTGCCTTCGGGGAAAGTTTTTTCGCTGCTGACATTTTTGTTGACTAAAACGCCACGACTATACTTTTTCTTTTTCATAACTTGCCTCAAGTTACGATAGTCTTGGGGATGAATTTTCTGTTGGTACTTAACTTCCAAGGCCAGACTTTTTTCTGGAACTAAAAAGTCTAACTCTCGTTGACGTTCCTGAAAAAAGAAGACCCCCCGGCTATAGATACGTCTAAGATAGTTAAATACATATGTCTCTACTCCCGGGCCTAAATTTGCCGGGGAAATGGGTAAAAAAGTGAGGAAATTGGGAGAGCTCGGATATATTTTACGTAGTCGTCGTTCTCGTCTGATAAAACTTCCAGCTAAATTGAAAACTGAAGCCAGCAGGAGAGTTTGCTCTAACAGAGATACGTAATTAGTAATGGTCGTCGGAGAGACTTCAAGTTCCGTAGCGATTTTAGACAGACTCACATTTTGGCCGACGCAACCGAGAATCACCTGAAAAAGTATTCGGAAGATTTGTTTATCTCTGACGTGGGTCAAGTTTGACAAGTCTTGCTCCAAAACTTTACCCAGCACCCACTCCCGTAAGAATTCCTTTTTTCGTGCCTCATCGTTAAGTTCTAGTTCTTCAAAAAAGCCCCCATACCTAAGGTAATCCTCAAAACCTGTTGTCTCACTAGTGATTGAACCTTTTTGGGAAGTTTTATATTCCCCGAAAGTTAAGGGCGGTAAAATTTGTTCAAAAATTCTGCCTGCCAAACTTTCTTTAGAGCTTTCGCGCAAAAACAAGCTTGACGAGCCAGACACTACAAATTTCAGCTTCTGGTTTAAGTCGTAATATCTTTTTAGGGTATCTGGCCAGAACGGAATCAGTTGGATTTCATCAAAGAAGAGGTAAACAGTTTGGTCTATCTGTGATAGTTTTCGTTTGAGGATGTTCGTAAGATAGTAATTGATAATTTCGGAGAGGGGATTTTTTAGGGGAGGAATAATTTCCTGGTCAAAGGAAAAATATAGAGGCAGGTTTTTTGGCTCTTCCAGTTTTTCGGCGAGCAGTTGCCGCAGGATAACTGTTTTTCCCACCCGCCTCATGCCGATGAGAGCGGAAATTTGCTTGGTTTCAGCGACTAGACTTTTAAATGGGGCATAAAAAACTCTTTTAGGCAGAAATTTATCCGTGGGAGCTTCTCCACGGTTGGTAAACCAGGGATTTTGGAGGTGAACTAGATTTTCTAAAGAGAGCACATTGTCCATAATTTTAAGTTACAATTTAACAATTGTTACAATTCTTAAAGTATTTTAAGATAAATTAGAAGAATTGTCAAGTGCCACTCCTCTCCACCTTCAGATTTACTCAATAAAGCCCCCCTTTTGTGTTATACTCATAACTATGACTCAAGATGAAGTTTTAAAACAGGCAAAAAAAGTTGCTCAACAGCTCCTAGAGAAATACCATCCTAAAAAGGTAATCCTTTTCGGCTCAGCTGCCTCTAATGACCTAGAGGAACCAAATGATCTGGATTTTTTTCTTATTAAAGACCAGGTGCCCCAGCGAAGTATAGATAGAGCAAGAGAAGTTGATAGATTGATTGATAGAGAAGTAGCCTGCGATTTTATTGTGTATACACAGCAGGAATTTGATCAGCGCCTTAAGCTTAAAGATCCTTTTATAAATAAAACTATTGCAAGCAAGGGAATCATCCTCTATGGATAATATACCCGATCCGAAAGTAGTAAAAGAGTGGTTGGATAAAGCAGATGAAGATTTTGGATTTGCTACCGTCAGTTTAGTAAAGCAGCTATTAGATGCAAGCAAGAATAAATTATCGCAAAAAGGCTTTGCGCCAATAATTATATTTATTGTTCCAGTTCTATTGCTTGGTTTGGCAATATTAATTTGGTTTATTAATGTTCCTCGTTACCCGCTTTACCGGTAAACCAGGAGAAGTTTCTGATTACAAACTCGAGTTTAGTACCGACATCGCTAAAGATACTGTTGATGCTGTAGTTCAATCGTTTACTATACAGTAAAACTAAAGATACTATGAACCAAAAAGGCTTCGTCTTATTTATGACAGCTGTTTAAACTATAGGTTGTTGACGTGGAAATGAGATTTTGTTAGAATGCGGTTATCACGAGGGAGAATACGACCATATGACTACGTGTCATATTGCGACGCCTCCCATTTTTATTGCTTAAATTCAAGTCTTTGTCTCTCGCGATATAAAAATACTTTATATTTTTGAAACGGTTTAAGAAGTGAGGATTCCGCCTGCCTATTGGGAATGATGATCTTAAGAAGCTTCTTATATTCGACTAAATACTCATAAAGGCAGCGAAAATCACCATCTCCTGAAACAACTACTGCTTTATCGTACTGTGAGTATTCTATGGCTGCTGCGTGAAGAACCAATTCTGCATCCACATTGCCCTTAGCCTTGCCTAAATTATCTTTTACTGTTTGCTTAAAGACGAGGTTATATCCAAAAGACCTAAGTTGCTGGTAGAGTTTTTTATTTTGTGGAATGTAGCCAATAAATAGGAAAGCCATACTTACCCGAAACTTATCGGATAAATATTCTCTAAACTTTTTATAGTCCAGTTTCCAACCAGCGTAAATCTTCTTTTTACCTTTGTAAATATCTTTGCTCATACCCAGATGTAGGTTCTGGCTGTCAATAAAGGCGTAGATTCTCTTACGTTTTATCTTTTTCTCCATGTCATATTTGTACGCCATTTTGATTCTATTTTCAAACCGTGACATTTCGTAACGGTTTCACTTTTATTGTAGCAGGTTTCTGTGTTTTTTAGATGTCTAAAAGTATACTCAATTATTCCTCCTGATTTTGGGTATACTGGTTGTAATTAAGATTTTATGAGCTGGAAAGAATTTTTAAAGCCTAATAAAGCAAAAATTTTAATCTTTTTCCTCTTTCCGATGGCTTTATCAATAACTATTGGCGCTCTTGAACTCTCTACCATGGAAAATTCTTCATCCCTGATTAGTTCTCTTACTAATTCTGTGCTTGTCATTGTAGAACTCTATTTACTTATCCTCTTCTTTCCAGCTATACTGGTCTTTTTCAAGTCTTTTAATAGCTTCCTTGAACTTCTTTTCCCCCCCGCTGGTATTATTAGTTGGTATATTTTATCCTGCCTTTTAGTGTGGCTATTTAGACAATTTTTTTCAAAACATGATAAGCTTAAAACTATATAACCCAAAAAAGGCCTTGGTGCCAGCCGGGTTTATTCTAGAAACCTTAAAATGAAATGGCAAAGATTTTAATGTCTGCGTTGATTAGTCAGAATAGGATCTTAAAATGGACTTGACAACTCCAAAAATCTATGTATAATGGAATTATGTATTCCAGATTGATAAACCCTTTGCGTAACAAAAGCTTCTTTCTTTTCGGTCCCCGCGGCACAGGCAAAACTACCTATGTCAAGTCACGATTCCCCCATGCCGTTTATCTTGATCTTCTTGAGGCAGAGGTATTTACTGATTTATTAGCCAACCCCCAACGGCTGATGAATTATATTCCGGTAGCTTATCATGATGTAGTAGTGATTGATGAAATACAAAGAATCCCAGAGCTTCTGAACGAAGTACATCGCTTAATTGAAACGGCTAAAATCCCCTTTGTCCTCACCGGTTCAAGTGCTAGAAAATTACGCAGGAAGGGACACAATCTACTGGGAGGTAGAGCTCTGACCTATTTTATGCATCCGTTGACAGCCGTAGAACTGGGCAAAGATTTCTCTGTGAGCCGTTCCCTGGCTTTTGGCCAGCTACCATCGTCTTATCAAGAAACTGACCCCAAAAAATATCTGGAAGGTTACGTAAAGACCTACCTTGAGACAGAAGTCTTTCAGGAGGGATTGACCAGAAATTTAGCCGCGTTTGCCAGATTCCTGGAAACTGCCAGTTTTTCGCAAGGGTCGGTGCTCAATACCTCGGAAGTCGCCCGGGAAGCCGCCATCGAACGGAAAGTAGTGGAGAATTATTTTGCTATTTTGGAAGATTTGCTCATTGGCTACCGCTTGCCGCCCTTTACCAAAAGGGCCAAACGACGCTTGGTAACCCATCCCAAGTTTTACTTTTTCGATACCGGAATTTACCGGACGATCCGGCCGATGGGCCCTTTGGATATGCCGGAGATGGCCGAAGGCATGGCTTTTGAGAGTTTATTTTTCCAAGACCTTC
>CAZUUL010000001.1:23079-37730 GCA_964623155.1 uncultured Gammaproteobacteria bacterium | reverse complement strand
TTCCGAGGCTTCTTAAGGAACATTGGGCGGTCCGCGTTTTTGATAGCTTTTTTTTTGGCAAGACCCACTTGCAAAAACTTAAAGGTCCCCTTTCTCTTGTACAAGGTGACATTCGGACAATAGACAAATCAGTTCTTAAAAACATTGAATGCATTATCCATCTTGCGGGAATCTCTAACGATCCTATGGCTGACTTTGCTCCAAGATTAAATTATGAAATAAATTTCCATGCAACGAAACGGCTCGCTATGCTAGCAAAATCAATGGCTATTAAAGACATGCTTTTTGCTTCGTCGTGTTCGATATACCATTCAAAATATTCCACTAAAAAGGAGTATCATGAGGATGACCCAGTAAACCCGCACTCTCACTATTCCAAATCAAAATTCCAGGCCGAAAAGGCACTCTTTAAACTCTGTGACAATAAATTTAATGTAACGGTTGTCCGAATGGCCACTGTTGGTGGCTATTCTCCCAGAATGAAATTTGACTTGGTACTTAATACCATGGTAAAAACAGCTTTAAACGAGGGCAAAATATATGTTTATGCTGGTGACCAAGATCGGCCACTCGTCGATATAAGAGATGTCATAAATCTCTATACGACGATACTTAACGCAGCAAAACATAAAATCAGAAGTCAACTTTTTAACCTTGCTTTCAGTAATTATACAATCTCTGATCTGGCTAAGGAGATAATGCAGGTCTGCCTGGTTCATGATAAAAAGGTTGAGATCATTGTCAAAAAACCAAGCTACAAAGTTAAAAGCTATCGAGTCAGCAATGATAAATTACAGAAGATTTTAGGGTTTAAACCCAAGTATTCGGCATCACAAACAGCAAAACATCTGATAAGGCAAATACGTCGCCACGGCATTACAGATTTTGAAAATCCGATATATTATAACTTTATTTGGACAAAGCCGGTGTTAGAACGCATGATGCAAGGGGTAAAATGACATGATCAAAGTAGCCTTAATCGGAGCCAACGGCCAGCTGGGATATGATTTACACCGAGTTCTTAGCGAACATAAATGGAAAATTTTTCCCATATATCATAAAGATATAGAAATCAAATCATTCAGGAGTATCCATCAGTGTTTACAGCCTTTATCGATCGATATAGTCATAAATACAGCTGCGTATCATAAAGTAGATGACTGTGAACTTTATCCCAAGGAGGCATTTGCTGTCAATGCCTTGGGTGTGAGAAATTTATGCCTATGGTGTCAGAAAAATGATAAATTACTGGTCCATTTCTCAAGCGATTATGTGTTTGGTTCAGATAGTCAACGGCAAACTCCTTATAAAGAAAATGATTTACTGGGACCATTAAACGTTTATGGAGTATCAAAAATGGCCGGAGAATATTTTGTGCGCTCAGCACTCACAAAATACTTTTTAATAAGAACAGCAGGACTATTTGGAATAAGTGGATCGAGAGCTAAAGGTGGAAATTTTATCGATTACATTGTAACAAGGGCAAAAAGGGGAGACGAGCTATCCATTGTTAAAGATCAAATTCTTTCTCCAACCTATACAAAAAACTTGGCAGAAAACCTTGATCTGCTTTTGCAAACCGACCGCTATGGACTCTATCATATGACATCAAAGGGAGAATGCTCATGGTATGCAATGACTAAAATCATTATTTCCCTTTTGGGAATGCGTGTACCCATTCATCCCCTTTCCTCTGCACAAACTAATCGTATCGCTAAAAGACCGACATATTCAGCGCTCATCAATGCTAATCTGGCAGAAATTGGCATTGACAGAATGAATTCCTGGCAGGATAATATACGCTTATATCTGCAAGAGAAAGGTTACCTTAATGGAAAAAAAGATAAAAACCTGGAAATATAAACTAGCCAGGAATAACCCGGAAATAAGAAACTGGCTCAAAAAATTACTTTATAAACCGCGCACCCATGATGATGATCGCCGCCGAGGCACTTTTGACGTCTTTAAAACACCCCTTGGGGATATAAATTACAGTTTCATTTATCCAGAAACAACAGTTGCCTGGCATCGTCACAAAAAACAGTCTGATTTCTGGTATGTCATTAAAGGTTCGCTCAAAGTTGGCCTTTATCATCCTGATGAAAAAAGATTGGTTTTTGTCTATCTGCATGAGCACGAACGGCAGACGCTTATGATTCCTCCAGGAGTATGGCACGGCTATAAAAATTTAAGCCACAACGAAACAATTCTTTCTTACTATATTAGCAAAAAATTCGATGAACAAAACCCAGATGAAGAACGGGCGGCAGTAGGATCATTTGGGGACAAATGGGACGTTGAAGTCAAGTGAAAAAAAAAATTCTTTACGTTTTCCGTACTCCAAGAAAAAAGATAACTCCTGATAGCATGCTCTTTGGCGCAAATCATTTAAGAGCTTGGGGTTATCAGGTAGATTTTTTTGACAGCGCATTTTCCCGATTTAACATATTTCACCCTCTGTTTTATCCTCTTGAGCACGCAATAATCAATGAAACGGGTATGGGCTTTAAGCTTGATCAGGCAACTCTCCTTTTACCAATTGTTAATCGCTATGACGTCATCGTCTGTACAGGTGATTCTGCAGGTCTGCCCTTTCTTTTATATAAGCGCTTGGGGCTGATAAAAAAACCGCTGCTAATTTTAAGTTCTGGCCTGGCCGGCGCGCTTAGGTCCAAACCCGATTCGTGGGTAATAAAATTCTACAAAAAATTATATCCTTACCTGGACAAGCTAACGGTTTATTCTGCTGTGGAAATGGATTTTTTCCTGACTCACCTTTCAGTCCCAAAAAATAAAATCTGCTTTATCCATTATGGAACTGACTGGCAATTTTTTGCAAAAAAAATCGATGTTAAAGCAGAGTTAATTTCCGCAGTAGGAGTTGACACCGGTAGGGACTACAAAACTTTTTTTGAGGCTGTGAAAGATATTAATGTAAAAGTAATCGTCGCCTGTCATCCAAATAACGTTAAAGGATTAACTATCCCTAACAATGTAACCTGCAAATTTTTAGTTAACAGCAAAGACATCCGGGAAATTTTTGCTCGATCAAAAGTCGTTGTTGTCCCCTGCTATGAACGTTATCGTTCAGCAGGACAAATGGTTACTCTTGAAGCGGCGTCAGCCGGGCGGCCTGTTGTTGTTTCGGCAATAAAAGGCATGACGACTGCCTTCGATCTTGGACATAAAAAACATCTTCTCTATGTCCCGCCAGAAAATCCGGGGGAACTAAAAAAGGCGATCTTCTATTTACTAAACCACCCTAAACAAGCAGAACAAATGGGCAAAATAGCTTCAGCCTTTGTTAAAAACCATTATACCTCAAAACATTTGGCTAAAAAAATTACAAACCTTATCGAAAGTTTATGAAGTCTTTTTTTCCTCTAATCTTTTAAGTCTGTCCAACAACAGGTCATACTCTACGGAAAAATTGATCCCAAGCGTTTTTTTTACCGATCTTATTACTTCATCTGCCATTATGACTCTTCCCTTATATGAGATGTTTTTAATAATTATCGACCTATCACCAGTCAATACTTCTACCCCAATGCCCGGATGAATTGCGATGACCCGGCCCGGAATTCTCCCTTCATATAGCAAAGGTTTTTTTAGAACTTCCGCATCCCAAATTGTAATTTTACTTCCATCAAGATAGGAAAAAGCTCCAGGAAATGGATGTGTCAGCGCCCTGATCAAGCGATCAATCTCAAGCGTTGAGCAATTCCAGTCAATCAACCCATCTTCGGGAAGTCGAGTACAACAGTATGTAGCTTTTCCTTTTTGCGGATAACCTTTATATCCATTTAACACTTTTTCAACAACTTCAGCCAAATATTTGTCTAAAACAGTGTTCACTTTGTCATAAATCGTCTTAATAGTCTCTCTGGCAGAAATTACTATCATATATTGAGCATATATATTACCCGAATCAAGATTTATAGAAGCATCATGAATAGTTATTCCCACTTCTGATCTGCCAGTTATAATTGCCCAGTTTAAGTTAGCTCTACCCCGCCAGCGGGGCAAATCGCCGTGATGGACATTAATCAATTTCGATAACGTAAGAATGTCTTTAGGAAGTACTTTATTATAACTAGCAATTACCACACCATCGGGTCTAAATTTTGCAATAATTTTTTTTATTTCAGACAATGAGTTATTTTGATAAATTGGGATCTTTTCCTTCGCGGCAAGGTTTTCCACTGGAAGTATCTCTGTTAAGCGATAAAGGGACGAATCAATCGCTGGAGTGACAACTCCAACAACAAAAAATTTCCTGAGAAGTGATCGGAGAGCTGTTTCAGCCATCTGCCCATATCCGAGAAGGAGAATCTTTTTTTTCATATTTTTTCATTCTTATTTATAGCTGTTTTTGCAAAGGTCAATAAACCGAAATCATTATAACGCCTTGCTACAATCTGAACTCCAAAAGGCAACCTGTTTGGACCCCAAAAAACAGGTAGACTAAGCGCTGGTAGTCCACAAAATGTCCAGATCAAACAATTATCTGGGCGGTCTATGGAATCAAGTCCAGGCAAAGCCTCTCCACCAGTCGTTAAGTTGATAATTATATCGAATTTTCCAAAAAAATTATCCACAGCTCTGTGTATGTCTTCTTGTTTTTTCAATGCGCGTTGAAAATCTTTCAAAGAAATTTTCTTACCACGATCTACCATTTCCAGAAATATTTTGCTTACTTTGTCCTCGTTTTGAGATTCTTTTTTAAAATAGTAAGACAGACACTTATCATAGATAAGTTCATGAAGTTCGTGTACATCATTAAGTTTTGGACTTATTTCTGATTCCAGTACTCGACAATCTTTCCGCAAAGAAAGTTTTTTGACAAAATCTATTATCGCGTTTTGTGCATACGCTTCTGCAAATCGCCATTTTGGCCCTTTTACAAATGCTATTTTCCACACTCTGGGATTTACTTGTGCAGCCCTTTTCAGATAAATATTGCTCAAAGGATAATCTTCACCTTTAACCCGCAAGGTTTCAAATAACAACTTTATATCATCAAGCGATCGGCCCAGAAGTCCGACATGGTCCAAAGTATCGGTCGTTTTCAGCATTCCTGTACGAGGAATAAGCCCAAATGACGGTTTAAAACCAAAAATTCCGCAGTAACTTGCTGGGCGAAGGGTCGAACCGGCTGTCTGACTCCCTAGTGCTAGTGGTACCATGTAGGTAGCCACAGCCGCAGCCGAGCCACTGGATGATGTACCTGGAGTATGGAGGTGATTATAAGGATTAACGGTTGGTCCAGGAAAGTGGACTCCGAATTCAGCCGTAATCGTCTTACCGGGAATGACAGCGTCTTCTTGGCGAAGGTAAAAAACGACACGCGCGTCATTTCCCGGCATAAATCCCTGCCATAGCGGACTGCCCATCTGTGTCGGCATGTCATAAGTATTAAAGATATCCTTAACACCAATTGGAATCCCGGCAAGAAGTCCGATTTTCTTTCCCGAGCTAATTTTTTTATCAATTGTAGTGGCTTGAGATAGAGCCTTTTTTGCATAAAAATGAACCCAGGCGTGAATTTTTTTTTCGAGCTGATCAACTCGCCCAACGCACGAGTTGATGTATTCTTTGGCCGATATTTCCCTGTTTAAAATGGCCTGTCTAACCTCAGTTGCAGTTAACTTATAAAGTAAATTTTTCATGAAACTACGGCAAATCTCTGGCTTTTCCTTTACGATGGGATTTCATAATCTTAAAAAACTCTTTTTCACTGTAACCTGTGATTTTCAGGTAGTAATCGAGGCTGTCCGGCTTTTTCGGATCATACTCTTTGATCAATTTAAATGCCTCTTTCCTGGTCAACAGTCCATAGCGAACGTCCTGACTGGCATGATCAGTCGCCCGACCATATCCTCGCTTTAAAAACTTTGTAAAATCGTGCACACCGCTCATAATACATTCCACACTTTTGTAGCGTTTGTACGTTCCTTCAACATAATCTTCTTTCCAACCATAGACTTTTTTTATAAATTCAACCTGCCTCTCATCATCCCAAAAAATATAATCGCCCAGGTGAATGCCTACCACGCCAACCCGTTCTATTTCCTCTGGTTTGGGAAACTGAAATGGGTAGACGTCTTTTTTGCTTATATCTCTGGACACCATTTCATATGGGTAAACCTTAGCCGAGACCCTAATAAAATATTCGTTGTCAAATTTATGGACCGGATGATTATGAGTTGCTCTGCCTGAAACTTCGGCAATCGATTCACCCCAAACCAAGAGAGGAATATTAAAACGCACAGCTACTTGCAAAGGAAATGCGCCAACCCCAGCGTGACAATGCCAACAAGCATCGCCTATTTTGACAAGTGACTGGCGGGCGAGTTTTTGCACCAAAGTTCGATTGGGAGTAAACATTATATGGTCGACGTTAAATTTCTCTAAGGCATTTTCCAGATTTTCTTTTCCCGTTTTAGTGTACCAGTTGTGGCTAAAAGTAACCGCCAACGGCTTCATTTTGTAAACATTTACCAACACATGAAGTTGAAAAGTACTGTCTTTTCCTCCACTTATAGGAACGATGCAATCGTAATTTTCTCCGCTCAATTTTTTATAGTGCATGAGAATTTCTCTTAGTTCTTGTTCCCGTTTTCGCCAGTCGATATGCATTTTTTGCTCCGCCGACTGACAAGCCAGACAGATTCCCATTTCGTCGAATTGAATCCCTTCTGTAGTTTCTGGCATGCAGCAGCGAGTACAGTACTGAAACTTTGGATACATTGGTCCCGATAGGTCATCATTTTTTTCAAAGATCTTCATATTCGTTTAGCAAGGAGTATTATACTTTATAAACAATGATTAGGCACTCCCATTATTTAGAGAACTATTATATAATGATGGATATTTGTTTTTTAATCGAGATCAATTTTTTACTTGCTCATGAAAACAATAAATTATTCGCGAGGAATCTTTTTGGATGGCAAACATATTTACCTTAGACCCATTAGTATAGAGGACTTGGATGGGAATTATATAAATTGGTTGAATGACCCTGTGGTATGTAGGTATAACCGTCATGCTCGGTTTCCCAGTACAAAAGAAGCAATCCGGCAATATCTGGAGAAGATAAGTCATTCGACCACTGACATCGTCTTGGCTATAGCTGAAAAAAACACCCATAAACATATTGGAAACGTTAGTCTATCAAGAATTAATTGGGTGGATAGAAATGCAGAGTTATCAATCATTATCGGAGAAAAAGAGGTCTGGAAAAAGGGATATGGCACAGAAGCATGTCGCCTGATGATAGCCTACGCCTTTGAAACGTTAAATCTGCATAGAATATATGCAGGAACACATGAAGACAATATTGGTTTCCAAAAAATCGCAAAGAATTTAGAGATGAAAATTGAAGGCCGATCAATTGAGAATGTTTACAAAGATGCAAAATATGCTGATACGATTTGGTTTTATGCGCTCAATCCCAACCATCAGTAAATAAATATGAATATTGTTATTCTCTCGGGAGATTCGTATCGGCATAAGTATTTTTTTAATTCTATTTTAGCTAACTACGAGATACAGTTGTTAGTTGAGGTAAAAAGGTCACTTGATATCTCGCGTGAAATAAGAATTCGCTACCTGAATCCCGACGATAAAAAATTGTTAGTAGACCATACAAGATTAAGAAATGAGAAAGAAAAAGAATACTTTTCTTCCGGAGGTCGAAACTTTTTCAGAAAAAACATTAAACAAATTATCAACACTAATTGGCATGATTTTAATACTCCAAAAATCATTGAAACTGTAAAGAAAGCGAAACCTGATATCGTTTTGGTCTTTGGTACGCCACTTATTAGAAAAAATTTTCTCGACATTCTTCCCCCGTTCACAATCAATCTTGGTGGTTTATCACCATACTACAAGGGATCGGCGACGCTATTTTGGCCGTTCTACTTTATGGAGCCTCAATATGCTGGACATACGTTTCATATTATCGATTCAGGAATTGATCATGGCGATATTCTTCACCAAGGAAAACCTGATATATGGGAAACGGACACGCTTCCTGATATTGGTTGTAAAGATGTTGTGCTTGCGTCAAAAGAACTCCCACTCCTTGTGGCAAAAATCTCGAAGGGAAAAATTGTGCGCTTTCCCCAAGTTGCGAAGGGAAAAATTTTTTATAGAGATGATTTCAAACCTCATCATCTCCGGGTTGTCAAGTTTCTCTTAAATAATGGTTTTTTAAAAGAGTATTTATCTCACCGTGCATTATTTCCAGATCCTAAAATCATCCAGCAACTGTAGTTTATACTTCGTTACAAGGGCTTCACTGGTTCAAGGAGATTTTTTGTACAGAGCATGCTAGCGGCCTTTTCCAACAAGTTTTGAGAAAAACCACTCTTCTCTGCAATTGCTGTGAGTGGGGTTTTTCCATCTCCAAAGAATAATACCCAGCGCATTGCAGTAAGAAATTTTTCATCAACCAATGGCCGGATAGCTTTTTGGAAGAGTGATCCTCCGATTGCTGGATAAAGTCCACGTTTCCCCAGTTGAGGTTCGCACCAGGGATTGAGCGAACGAAATACCGGAGAATTAGCCTTTTTTTGTTTTTGAAATTGAGATATTGCCTTCAGACTCAAGAGTTTTAATGCAGCTTCGCTTGTTGATTCCAACAACTCTATCGCCTCAAGATATACCATTAAGGTGTCAAGAAGGTAGTGGGGCTTAATAAAATTGAGATTGTCAAGTGATGTGTGATATTCAATATATTCATAGTACTTATCTTTGCAGATAGTCCCCATTGGTATCCGAAAATATGGAGATGAAAACTGACGCTCATCACTACCGATGGGGGTAAAAGGATAGCGATAATAATCTCTTCCGCGGTTCGCAAATGTTTTCTTAACAATCATATCAATCGGATGGTTTTTTAGGAATGTTTCTTTATATCCCAGCTGTCCGGGACCTGCCACACATGTAATTACAAACCCTCCCTGGATGCGCTTCATATTCTGTTGGTTGATATGTAAATATGCAATAGCTCCAATTGTTTCAGGAATAATGATGAATCGATACGAATGATGAGTGGGTCTAAAGCTTAGTAATTTTAGAAGCAGCGTCCATAATACAACTCCAGAGAGATTGTCATTTCCGAGTGAAGGGTGGCAACAATACGTTGAAATTAAAAATTCTAAGTTAGAACTTCCTTTTATCAGTTGTTCACCATAGGTTAGATTACCAGGGAAAAGTTTAGAATCGATGACAACCCTATATCGTTCTTTTGGATTAAGTAAAGATTTTTGTTTATGGGTAAGACAGAATCCCCAGTCTCTCTTATAATAACTTGTTCTGTATGGAATGGCTTCGGGAATTTTGGGTAAAGAATGGAGATGTGGTGCAAGTTGATGGAGTGGGATTAGTTGCTTGATTGGAGTACTGTAACTTACGACAGAAAGATTATTTTTTCGGAAGTCAACGAGCCTTTTTCCACGAAAGTCTTTGATATATCCATCTTTTATGTACCACTCATCTGGAACATTCCAATCATAGCACTTTGTTCCTGACGGAATACTGTGTATCTGAAACGGCGTTACACCTTGTAATATTGACAACGTTTTTAGAATTCCTTTTCCAGTGATACTTCTGCACAATGGGAATAAGATGTAGAAGAGATTGTTTGTCTCTTTTTCTAAAGACATGAGTGCACTTTTTGATAGAGAAATCATTTCTTAAGAAAGTGAAAAAATCTCAGACAATATATTGAGTATACGAATATATTGTATTTTAGCATAAGAAGTTGTAAACAAATTAAAGAGAGTATATAATTCTGCTAATTTTATGTTACCAATAAAAACAGCATTTACGACAATCTCGTATAATCACCCAACCTATATTATTGCTGAAATTGGATCAAACTTTGATGGCAGTCTTAAAAAGGCCAAATTAATGGTCGATCTGGCTAAACAAGCTGGTGCCGACTGTGCTAAGTTTCAATCGTTTCTTCCTGACAAAATCGTTTCAAAATCCGGATTTGGCAGCAAACATTCAAGTTTCCAAAAAAAATGGCGTAAAACGGTCTATGAAGTCTACCAGGATGCTGTATTCCCACGTGAGTGGCATCAAGAAATCATGAATCACTGTAAAAAGAGAAAGATTGATTTTTCATCGGCTCCTTACGATAGGGAAGCCGTAGATTTACTCACTTCACTGAAAGTACCATTCTTCAAAATTGGATCTGGTGAAGTTTCCAATCTTGAATTTATTAAATATATCGCCAAAAAAGGGCTACCAATGTTCATCGGGGTTGGCGCCAGCACTTTAGGTGAAATAGAAGATATGGTTAATACCATCAAAAGTACTAACAATAATCAAGTTGTGTTAATGCAATGTGTCACGAATTACCCATCCCCTTTTGAAGACGCAAATATCAATGTGCTTAAAACTCTTCAATCTGCTTTTGGTACCATGGTAGGTTATTCTGACCATACGCCCGGGTTTACTGTTCCTTTGGGAGCTGTAGCCCTAGGGGCTAAAGTCATCGAAAAACATTTTACAGATAACAAGAAGGGCAATGGTCCTGATCATCCTTTTGCCTTAGAACCACGGGAATTCCGTTCCATGGTCAACGAGATAAGAAATCTGGAAAAGGCTATCGGAAACGGGGTAAAAACCATCTATGCATCTGAGCAGGAAACAAAGATATTGCAGCGGCGAAGCCTGTACTCAACCGTCAAAATACAGACAGGCGATACGATAACAGAACAAATGATTACCTTACTCAGGCCGGCGAAAGGCCTGCCTCCAAAATTTAAATCTATCTTTATCGGTAAAATTGCTCAAAAAGATCTACCAAAGGACCATCCAATTGAATGGGATTTAATAACACTGTCGGGCAAATGAAAATATGGGTCGTCATTCCGGTTTACAATGAAGACCAAATAATTCTCCGAGTTATTACCGATGTTTACCATTATATTAAAAAAATCATCGTCGTAAATGATGGATCGACAGATTCATCCCACCAGATTTTAACAAGGCTGCCTGTCATTCTGATTAATAATTCCATTAACCTCGGTTACGTCCATTCGCTTGAGAAGGGGATGAATTATGCTTTTCACAAAGGCGCAGATTATGTCATTACGTTTGATGGTGATGGTCAGCACAATGCTAGAGATTTATTAAAATTTCTCTCGGTCATAAATCACATTCAACCGGATTTTGTTTTGGGTAAACGTAACCAAAAAAACCGAGCTATGGAATATTTTTTTTCTTTGTATTCAAGAAAACTTTTCGGTTTTTCGGATCCATTATGCGGCATGAAGGCATTTAAAAGAGAAATTTTTGTGCGTTACGGATATCTCGAACAAAGATATACTATTGGCACACAACTTGTTTTTGATGCCCTAAAAAATGGGGCAACATTTACGGAAATACCAATTCATATAATAGCAAGGAAGGGTGACTCTCGTTTTGGTACTAAGATTAAAGGCAATTGTCTAGAATTAAAAGCCTTTTTTCACATTGTCAGTGGTATTTAATCAAAAAAATATAGAAATGAATATTACAAAAATGAGGCAAAAGACAAAACAGCTATCTTATTGGGTGGGTGAGTTTGGCGATAAATATGTTGAACGAAACAGCGACTTTTCGTTCTTTCAAAAACGAAAACTTTTTTTTGGATCTTTGCTGAAAGATTTACCAGATGTAAAAAGCGTTCTGGAAGTCGGATGCAATATTGGATCAAATCTATGCGTCTTATATGATGTTAATCCATGGCTAAAACTAACAGGCATTGAACCGAATAAGAAAGCACTTGCCATTGCAAAAAAGAGTTTGC
This sequence comes from uncultured Gammaproteobacteria bacterium, assembly GCA_964623155.1. Lineage (GTDB taxonomy): Bacteria > Patescibacteriota > Microgenomatia > CAZUUL01 > CAZUUL01 > CAZUUL01. Next base: position 25,918 of record CAZUUL010000001.1, on the reverse strand, counting down.
CCAGCGCCTCATTCTATAATACTAACCTGTTTAATGTTAAGTGGAAGGCAACATTTGATCTAGTTTTTACAGTAAATGTACTCATACATATAGCCGACCAGAATTTAACACAAGCATTCCGTAATATCTACAGAGCAAGTCGCAAATACATACTCACTATTGAGTACTATTCAAAAGTATCACAAAGCATACCTTATAGAGGCTTAGATGATGCGCTATTTAAGAGACCATACGACCGCGAGCTACTTGACCGTTACCCTGAATCTACGATGCTAGACACTGGATTTCTCAACATACGTTCAGGCTTCGACAAATGTCATTGGTGGTTATTTAAAAAATAGCTACAAAAATAAAACATGAAAATTGTTGCAACTATTGAGGCAAGAATGGCTTCCTCCAGACTTCCGGGAAAGGTTCTTCTCCCTATTCTTGGGCGACCTATGCTTGAGTTACTCATAGAAAGAGTCAAACGGTCGAAAAAAATAGATGAGATTGTCATTGCAACAACCATGGATGCAAGTGATGATATTCTCGTAAAAAAAAGTCGAGACTGGCAAGTCGGTATTTACCGGGGAAGCACGAATGACGTTCTTGATCGCGTATTGAAAGCAGCAAAAAAACACCAGGCAGATATTATTGTCGAACTCACAGGAGACTGTCCCTTGCTTGATCCAGAAATTATTGATCGCGCGATTGAAACTTTCCAAAGAAATAAAGTGGATTATGTAGCTAATGTAACTCTTGACGACTCATTTCCTAGAGGATTGGATGTCCAGGTATTTCCCAAAAGCATTTTGGCTCAGGTAGCAAGAGAAACTAGTGATCCTTTCGATCGTGAACATGTATCACTTTATATTTACAGTCATCCGGAAAAATTTAGCTTAAAAAAAATCGAGCCACATTTCTCAAATAAAATACCAAAGCTCCGATTAACGGTTGATACAGAAAGAGATTTGGAACTGATACGACGTATATATCATCTTCTTTATTATAAAAATCAATTCTTCACCATTTCCGATATCTTGTCTCTGTTTAAGCGATTCCCGCAACTGTTGACTATTAATAACCAAGTCAAGCAAAAACCTGCACATTATGATCACGAAGTCCTAAAAAAAATAAAAACAGATGAAACTAGTGGCCGGTTTGCATTTAAACCTACATACAAAGCTGCAATCATCGGCTGTGGAAACATGGGCAGTCTATTTGATAACGATCCCAAAAGAATAAGCGTATCAAGTCACGCAGGGGCATATAATACGCATCCTAGCGTAAAATTGGTGGCTGCGAGTGATTTAAATAGACAAACACTTATCAATTTTGGTGTCCGATGGGATGTTGACAGACTTTATCAAGACTATCTGGAGTTATTGCAAAAAGAGAAACCTGATATCATTAGTATTGTTACAAAAAACGATCTCCATTATCGTATCGCCAAAGATGCCGTAAAGCATGGTGTAAAGGCGATATTTTGTGAAAAACCATTCACTGACAATCCGCAAAAAGCTCGGGAAATCGTGACTCTTTGCCGGGAAAATAATGTTGTCTTGACAATCCACTACAATCGCCGTTTTGATAAAACTCATCGTAAACTAAAGAGTAAAGTAAAACATCTTGGTTCGATAGTTGGTGGAACTATCTATTACGTTAACGGATTTATCAACAATGGTTGTCATGCAATCGACCTTGTCCGAATGTTTCTTGGAAAAATTAATTTTGTCCAGACAATATCAAAAAACTCTTATCCTTCATCCGACCCTAATTTGTCTATTACACTTACTCTTGCAAATGGAGCTGAAATTTTTCTTAAAGGTATGACTACAGACTATTATCTCTTTGAAGCAGATTTGGTTTTTACTGAAGGCAGAATACGCCTTTTAGACAGAGGTCTTAAGATAGAATTGTATAGGATAGATGATAATGCTACAATTTCTGGAAGCAAAACGATATATTCTAAACCAATCATATATACGGGGATGCAGGATGAAATTGCGGAAGCAATTGTAAATATTGTCGGTATGCTAAATAAAAAAAATAAAAATTTATCATCAGGTAGAAATGCCCAGGAAGTTTTAGAAACTGTGGCTGCATGTTATCATTCTTGGAAACTCGGAGGATTAAAAATTAAATTACCCCTTCTTGGTGCAAATTATTCGCTTAACACCCAAGTAAAAACCCTATGAACAGTCTTGCATTGTTAGGCGGGAAGAAAGTTCGGCAAAAACCTTTTCCGCCACATCCAATTATTGAGAGAGAGGAAAGACAGGCAGTGCTTCGGGCACTGGATGATGGTGTCTTAAGCGGTTTTATAGGAGCTCCAGGAAAAAATTTCACCGGCGCTAAGTTTGTCAAGGAATTTGAAACAAAATTTGCTAAGTGGAACAAGTCTCGTTTCGCCGTTGCAGTGAATTCTGCAACAGCAGGCCTCCACTGTTCGCTAATTGCTATTGGCGTTGGAATTGGAGATGAAGTTATTGTACCACCTCTTACATTTAGTGCAACTGCAACGTCGGTTTTGATGTGCGGCGCGGTTCCAATTTTTGCTGATGTTAATCCCCTTGACGGAAATATCGATTTTAAATCGATCTCATCGCGAATCAGCAAAAAAACTAAAGCAATAATTGTAGTTCATCTTTTTGGTAAGCCGGCAGATATGAGTAGCATTCTGCGCCTAGCAAAACAGCATCGTTTAAAAGTTATAGAAGACGCCGCTCAAGCAGCTGGAGCTATCTATAGAGGAGAAAGGACGGGAAATATGGGCGATCTTGGCGTATTTAGTTTCACAGCAAGCAAACAAATTACTACTCTTGGTGAAGGAGGGATGATTGTCACTAATAACAAA
>CAZUUL010000001.1:0-23069 GCA_964623155.1 uncultured Gammaproteobacteria bacterium | reverse complement strand
ATGCGGCGGTGTCAACTCGTCCGTAATCATGGCGAGGTTCTTGGAAAAGAAGAAACAAAAAAAATGATGGCTGGGATACTCGGTTGGAACTATCGTTTGAGCGAAACAGCGGCTGCTTTTGGAATCGCTCAATTAAACAAACTCGATAAATTTTTATCAATTCGGAGACAACTCTCAAAATACCTTCAAAGTAAACTGCGTAGATTTTCATTTCTAGATTTCCCTAGTATTGAAAAAGACGGCAGAAGTTCATATTTTATTTTTCCTATTTTTTTTAATAAAACCATTGCATCGATACACCGGGATACTTTTGTCCAAGCACTTAAGGCAGAGGGAATTCCAGCTACATCTGGTTATTCCCCCCTGCTTTATTTAAATCCGGTTTACAAGTTGAAGCGTTTTTTTAACAACGGTCATTTTCCATTCTCAGTTTCCCAAGTTAAAAAAAATGTGTATAAGAAAGGCCTCTGTCCTAACGCGGAGAAACTGTTTTTCGAAGACCTTATCGTTCTACCGGTTGTCCGGCCTTATGCATCGCACAAAGATATGGACGATATCGTCTCCGCAATAGCTAAGATAGAAAAAAGTTTTAATGAACTCAAAAATTTTGAAAAAGAACACCTACTTCATAAAAGAAAGTAAGTTTATCCTTTACCATTTCCTTGAAACTAAGGGAAAGATAATTGGTTTGGACATAACTTACTTTTTCGGCAGCAGTTTCTTCAGCCTTATACAGCAAAGTGTAGGTCTAGTATTGGGGCTTTATGCAAGTTACATATTTGGTCATTTTGTTTCCAAATCTCTTTTTGGCGAGTATAATTTAATCCTCTCAATCTTGTCTTTCTTTACCTTCATTTCTCTACCAGGAATCGATACTGCCTTAACTCAGTCATCAGCCAGAGGTTTTGATGGATCATTAAAAAAGGCCTTGATTGTGAGATTTTTTTCTTCGCTTGCTGGTGTTCCCATTCTTCTTGCGCTTTCCTTGTACTACCTAAGCAGACATCAGTCGACTGTTGGTCTGGGACTAATGGCAAGTCTACCTTTATTTCCTTTTTTTTATTCATCTCAATCTTTCATTGCGTTTCTTTACGGTAAACGGCGATTCGATCTTGTTGCATTATTCTCGATATTATCATCAGCAGCCTATGTTATCTTGATAACTTTGGCAATATTTGTCTCGCCGTCTACTCTCACCTTTACACTCGCATACATGGCATCTTTCATTATTCCTGCAATATTAGGAATTATTACTACAAAAAAAACTGAAGTTAAAACAAAAAAAATTGACAGACAACTAATCCCGTATGGATTTTTTCTTACTTTGAACAGTTCGTTTTCATGGATTACCGGCAATATTGGAAATATCCTTCTAGCGAATTTTCTTGGAGTGGAACAGCTGGCAATTTTTGTTGTAGCCAGCAAACTCCCTGCATCACTTCAAAAAAGTTATGCTAGTTTATCTAAATCAATTACGGCAAAAATTGCCGGCCAATCAAAAAAGGATCATTTCAAAACAATAACCAGACACTGGTGGAAATTTATTCTCTTGGGTATTGGCATGTTTTCGTCCTTGTGGATAATAGCTCCATTTGTTTTAATATTTCTCTTTCCTACGGGTTACGAAAAAGCTGTTAATTATGCTCAGTTGTTAAGTATAGTATTCATCCCCATGCCGCTTTCCTGGGCATTGGCTGATGTAATAATATTTCAAAAAAATAAAAAGTATCAAACTTTGATTAATACCGTTCCTAATTTGATTAAGATTGCTGCATATTTTTTTATCCTTCCGATTTGGAAAATACCAGGCCTGATCTTAATTACTATAATTGATAGTTACTTAAATTTTTTACTTTATTTAATGATATTTTACAGATCGAAGCAAAATATGGTAAAGTTCACGCATGCCGAGAAATAAATCATTCAGCTGGTCAAATCAAACTATTCTTCTTACAGGCGGAACAGGATCGTTTGGTCAGGCGTTTGTTAACGAATTTCTCAAGAATGCTCTCCCCGAGGTTATTCGCATTTATAGCCGTGATGAATTTAAACAGTACGAAATGCAAAAACTCTTTCCGCATAGATGTATTCGCTATTTTATAGGCGATGTAAGAGATAAAGACAGACTCAAAAGAGCAATGGATGGAGTCACCATCGTAATTCATGCTGCAGCAATGAAGCAAATTGTTGCCAGTGAATACAATCCTAGCGAAACCATCTCCACAAATATAATCGGAGCGTTAAATGTGGTTGATACGGCAATTGACTCTGGTGTCAGGCAGGTTATAGCTTTAGGGACAGATAAGGCCGTCGTACCAATCAACCTTTATGGAGCAACTAAACTCTGTGCAGAAAAACTTTTCATTCAGGCAAATTCCTATAGCGGCGGAAAAACACATTTTAGCTGTGTCCGATATGGTAACGTGGCAGCCAGCAGAGGAAGTGTGATTCCGCTTTTTTTAGAGCAAAAAAAAACTGGAACCATTACTATTACCGATAAAAACATGACTCGCTTTTGGATCACTTTGTCAGAGGCCGTAAAGCTTGTCCGGACGGCGACAGAAAATATGAGAGGGGGGGAGATTTTCATACCCAAAATGCCAAGTTTTAACATTCTCGATCTAGCTTACTGTCTTGCTCCTCGTGCGAAAATTAAATTCATTGGCATCCGTCCGGGAGAAAAGACGCACGAAGATCTTATAATCACATATGAAGCTCAAAGAACTTATGAACAAAAAAATTTCTTTGTTATTCTTCCAGAATTTGACTTTTCCAGTTCCCGAAGAATATTTAAAGGGAAGAAACTCAAAAAAAATTTCTCCTATAACAGTCAGACAAATCCTCAAAAACTGACGCGGCAAGAACTGGCAAGCCGCATTCGATATGCGCTTTCATCTGCTATCTAACCCAGTCATTTTCTGCTTCACTTCAGAAGAAGCTGATTGGGTAATAGCTTACTTAGGTAACAAAATCCGCAAACACAAAATATTGGCGCCGACAGCCGAGGCACAAGCCACTTTGCTTAGACACGGACTAACCGCTTTTGATTTCTTTGATTCACCGTTAACGCATAAAAATTATTATTCTATAAAATTTAGAGAGATTACAAGAAAAACCCAAAATATTGTCCGTGCAATCTCTTTTAAAACTTCTAACTTAATTTATTCTTTTGACTGTTCTTACATTGATTATCTCAGGGTACCTCTCGAGTATGAAATTTTTGAAACTCTCTATCAATACGAATTTTTTAAATTTATTCAACAGGCATATAGTCCGACGCATTATATTATTTCTGGATATGAGCATATAAAGTTATCTGGCCCGTCAAGTAATTTTTTCTCTCTAGCAGGGCACATAAATGATTATTACGCCCCAAGAAAAAAAATTATCAACTTCTATCCTAAAAAACGATTTATTTTTAATAATCTTAAAACAATCGCGGCATTTTTTTTTCGAAACATTCTCCAATTGCCTAAAATCAGGAAATTACTTAAGTTTAGAATAATAAAATCACTTAAGAAAACCCATTTACCGAAAATATCTGTAGATTTTCTTCTTTTTTCCGCCGGATTTAATCTTTATTATTACCATACATTTCTCAAAAAAATTTATAAAAACTCACTCTCTCTCTCAGCATGTGTAGTAACAGGAAAACAAAGCCTAGAAGATGAGCTTCTTTTATATGAAAATGACATAGATTTTATTTCTCTGGAAAGTTTCTGGAATTCAAGTCTTAAAGAAAAAGTTCTAAAAGAAGTACAGAAAATAAACAAAAAAAAACTTAAACTTTATGAACTGACTTCAAGAATTCATGACATCAATTCTCTACCAACACCGCTTAAGCGCGCAATTCTATTTAAGATCAATTCTCTATTAACGACTTCGAGTTACAAATTTGTCAAACAAGCAGCACTTGCTCAATCTGCTGTCAAAGCAACTTCACCACGTCTAGTCGTAACGACGCATGACCCTGGTCCAACAGCCTCAACATTTGTCGGGATTTCAAAGAAACTAGCCATTCCTTCACTGGTTTTTATTCACGCGTGGCAAGATTCAGCGCTGGGAATGAATCATCAAAGTAAATATATTGCAGCATGGGGAAAAGAAACGGCAAATTGGTACAAACGTTTCCCCGGAAAGAACTTTACTTCTGTCTTTTCCACTGGATTTCCTTTTTTTGATAATCTCATCATAAAGAACAAAGCATTTTGGCAAAAAAAACAACCGCCAAAGAGCTTTCATCATCCTTTAAGAATCGGTTTATTGTTAACTCTTTATCCTGAAGGAAGTTATATTTGGACAAAATTTATTCATTCACTCTTTGGTGAGCTCGGAAAAAAATACGGAGAATATATTGTATCTGTACGATTACATCAAGGTCAAAGTCTGCGTGGAATTCAATTGATTGCCAAACTCTATAATATTTCAGTTTTAATTGATAAAAAAAATACTCTTGAAGAATTTATTTATTCAAATGATGTGATAATAAGTTGGGATACAACCGCATTTCTATGGGCAATGCTCTTTGGCAAGCCGCTTTTTTGTACCACCCCTTTTTGGGGCCCTGGACTTTCTCCGGTTACCAAATATAAAGCAGCATGGGAACCCATGGATGAAAAGGGTGTTATAAAAAAAATTGAAGAAATGATAAAAAATCCAGTACTTATTGAAAAGCTGAGAAATGGACAAAGAAAATTCTTGGAGGAAGTAATCGGAAAACTTGATGGTAACTCTAGTGAAAGATTGTCGAATCTGGTCAAAAAACTATCAACAAGAAGTCATGATTCTTCTTTATGATTCTTATGACTTGGTAGCAAATACTTCCAAAATATCAGATTTCTTAAACATGTTAACAATCCTCAGTAGCAAACCGAATGGGTAGCCAAATAAAATATTTCTTTTGTCAATTTTTTTTAGTCCCATAAAATACATAATACTCCAAAGTGGAGGATAAGGCGATTGGTTAAAATGAATTTTTATACCAATAAAACCGCAATCATGAAGAAGCTTCCTAATTGTCTTTGGTGAAAAATGATAAAAATGTCGTGGCGCCTCCAAAGAATACCAGTAAGATCTAAAAATTCTAAAAGAAATGCTGTCAATATTTGGAATGGAAATTATCACGCAACCCTTTCTTTTAAGAATCCTTTTTGCTTCAATGAGTTCTCTTCTTGGGGAAGACACATGTTCTAATACATGGGAAAAACGAATAACATTAAAAAAATTACTTTTATATTGAGCTGTTAGAAGATCACCAACGCGAATATTTTTAATGCCCTTTTTTTTAGCTTCAAATACAATATCAGGATTAATTTCGACACCATAAGTCTGCCAACCCCAATCAGCCAAAATTTGCATATAATAACCGTTTCCGGTTCCGACATCAAGAATTTTTCCTTTATTTTTCCAGAAAAAAAGTGGGTCTTTCATAAGCAAGCGAGACGCAAGATAATTCTTCCTTATTAAATTACGAAAGGTCTGTTTCAATGAACTTGTCTTCGGTATTGCTTTATAAGCAGAATAACTTATAGGATAGTACTTATCTAAAATTTGTTTTTTTGGTCTTGGTGAAAGCCAGATCAACTTGCAACGTTGACATTGAATATAAGTAAAAACTCCGGTACTGAAATTTCTATCAGGTGTATTAATAAAAAATTTTGTATTTTGTCCACCACAAAGATCACAATATTTTACAAATTCAAAATCAGTTGATGGAAAAAGTTTTCGTCTTTTCATCTTTGTTGAAGTTCTCGACATTTTTCGATCTTACCATCTTGATTCCGCGATTGTTCGATGAACATTAGGATATAATTTCGACGCTTGGTATAGGTAAGATAAACTTTCCTCCCTTCTTTTTAAATTTATCTTGCTTTTTCATGATTTCATCTGCAAAATTCCAAGCCAAGATCAAAAGATAATCAGGTTGAGAGAGTAGAATTTTTTTCTCATCGAATATAGGAATGTGCATTCCTGGTGTTAATTTCTTCCATTTGGTTGGAGTGGAATCGGCAATATACATTAAAATATCAGATCCAATACCACAATAGTTTAGCAAAGTGTTACCCTTAGCTGGTGCCCCAACTGCTGCGATACGCATATTCTTTTGCTTTAATTTCAGGAGCAGATTATTTAAATCACTCCTTATTTTCTTTACTCGTTTAGCAAAAGATACGTATGTTGAAAATTTATGGAGTTTTGAGTGACTTTCAATGGCCATAAAATCTTGAATAACAGGTGATTTATTTTTTTTCTTTCGCTTGCTTTTTTTTATGTACACCCTAAGTGATCCCCCGTGAATGCTGATTCTTTCTAAATCGAAAATCTCCAAATCAAACTGTGAAAATAAATTAACTAGCGGCCGAATAGAAAAATAAGACAGGTGTTCGTGGTATATAGTATCAAATTCATTCTTTTTAATTAAATCTAATAAGTAAGGGAACTCTATGATAAAAATTCCATTATCGGAGAGAAGAATTTCTATACCAGATAAAAACTCGTGAATATCATCCATATGGGCAAAAACATTGGTTGCGGTGATGACGTCTGCTTTGCCTTTTTCTTTAAATACTCTTTGTGCTGCTTTTTTATTAAAAAAATCTTCTATGGTTTCAATTCCCTGTCTACTGGCGACGGCTGCGAGGTTACTTGCAGGATCGATTCCCAATGTTTTCATTCCATGAATCTTAAAATGTTTTAAAAGGGTTCCGTCATTGCTACCAATATCAACTACGAATGATGATGACGTGAGATTAAAATTAAGTATAGTTTGAGCCGCTAATTGAGCGAAATGTATGAGCATTGTATTAGCTGTTGAAGGGATATAAATATAGTCTCTGTACAATAGATCGGCGTCGACAACATGTCCGAGTTGAACCAGAGAACAGTTCGTACAGTAACAAACGTCCAGAGGATAAAACAACTCTCTGCTATAATCAGTTGAAGAATCAAGAAAACTATTAGCCAGCGGAGAAGGTCCCAAGCTTAAGAACTTGCGTAAACTCCTACTTCTGCAAATCCTGCATTTATTTACCTTTTTAATCATCGCCATAAAATGAAAGTTTATCACGTAATCTCTAAATTTTCACTTTTAAAAGGGTCAGACCTTCAAGTATTTAAGGTCTGACCCTGATAATCTTGACCCTGATAATCGACTAGTTTGAGGCTGAACTGCGTAAGTCCTAATGACAAGGTTCTAGATATTTATCGGGATGAGTGATATAGTAAACGCCATATAATGAAGCCCTATATTTCATTAATACTTCCTGTTTATAACGAAGAAAAACGCATAGCGGCAAGTTTGAAAAGCATCTACCATTACCTTAGGAGCACGGGACATACTTACGAAATATTGATCGTAGATGACGGTAGTACGGATCGTACTCTAGAGCTTATCCGATTTTTTTCATCTGACAAAAAGGTTATCAAAATAATAGCGTTGAATCGTAATATTGGAAAAGGAGGCGCCATAAGAGAAGGTGTGCGTCAAGCTAAAGGGCATTTTATTTTTTTTTCAGATATAGATTTATCTGTTCCCATGACAACAATTCCCTTATTCCTTGATAAGCTAGAAACTAGTTATGACGTCGTCATTTCTTCTCGCAGGCAAGCCGGCTCTACCATAAAGATGCATCAGCATCCTTTGAGACAAAGTCTTGGTCACGGTTTCACGAAAATGGCTTCTTTTACTTTAGGTCTCAATGCCACTGATTTGACATGTGGTTTTAAAGGATTTACCTATAACGCAGCAAAATTACTTTTCAGTAAATCCAAAATCAATCGATGGGCATTCGATGCAGAAATTATTTTTTTAGCCCGTATTTACAAACTTAGAACTGTCGAGGTTCCAATTATTTGGACAAATAAAAAAGGAACCAAAGTAAATCTGTTAAAGGATATACCACAGACTTTTGTCGATGTTTTGTTGCTAAAACTGCGTTTCCTGGGTAAATAAAATTTTTTTTTGACTTTTGACCAGACGAAAGACTTCGGCAGTTCTTTTTGCAGCAATTGACCATTGGAATTTTCTTTTAGCCAGTGTATGAGCTGTTCTTGCCATTTTTTTTCTCAATGACTCATTTTTAAGCAAATGATAAATTTTACTAATCCAGTCGTCTAAATCATCCTGTCTTGCTAAATAACCTGTCCGGCCGTGAACTACAGCTTCGCTTGCCGAAAAGCCATCAGTTACAACGACAGGCAAACCAGCTACCATCGATTCTATGATTACAAGCGGAAACCCTTCTTCTTTGGCCGGGTGAACAAATATGTCAGCAGCCGCCATGAGCTCATTTTTTTCCTTTTTAAAGACCGGATCATGAAAAACAATAACATCTCCTAACCCAAGACGGTCAATTTCGCGCTGTAGAACGCTTTTAAGAGCTCCTCTTCCGCAAAGGATTAGACCAACCTGGATTCCGCGCTGACGAAAATAGTGCATAACACGAACCAAGAAAAGAGGGTTTTTTCTGTCAATAAACAGACCCATAAATAGTAAAATAGTTTTGTTTTCAAGTCGCAAGCGGCGAATCAGAGCTCGAGGTTTGGGTAAAAGTTTTAAACTAGAATCAACGCCATTATGAATTGCAAATATTTTATCTTCCGAGCAGTTAAAATTATTTATAATTTTTTTTCTCATATACTGACTATCAGTTATTATGGCAGAAAATTTTTTTGTCAGGTAAGGATTAACTAAACTTTCCGCCCAGCCACCTTCACCAAGAAAATGGTAAACACCAATAAGACTTATCCTCGAATGAAATTTTTCAAACAGTGAAGCTCCTAAACCAACAAATGTCGGCGCGTGGACACGTAATATATCGAATGGCCGCTTTCGATACAGGCTTACCAGATAAGGTAAAATAAAAAAGTTGAATAAATGCGGTGGAAAAATATGTTCCACAGGCACTGTTGTTATGTGCCAATTTCTGACATTGCTGTATGGCTTTCCCCTTGGTAAAAGTATATCAACCTCAAATCCAATTTGAGCTAGACCTTTGAGAATTTCTCGATCATAAATCTCTCCACCTAAAATACTTTTTGGTGAAAGTCCAAGTTGTGGCGAACAAATTCTCATGGAAATTTTTTGTTTATTTGGTATCAAAAATGGTTTGCTTTAAGCCTACAATGAGAGAAGTTTTTGGCTGCCAGCCAGTATCTTTTTTGATTTTGGTTATATCGGCTACGTAATCGCCAGTTTCAACTTTTTTTTCCTGGGGTGGCCAGGAGATATGTCTGATCCTCCCCTCCCCAACCAAGCGAATAATTTTTTTCACTAACTCGATAACAGGGGTTCCCACCCCTGAACCGATGTTGTAGATTTGACCTCTTGTTGAGTGGTTTTCGCTTATCGCGAGAATTGCATCCACCAGGTCATCAATATAAAGGTAATCGCGGAGTTGCTTACCTTTGCCATAAATAACCATAGGCTTCCCCTTCTTTGCCCGATCAATAAAATAATTAACAATGTTATACGAGGTCTCATGCGGTTCGCGGTGCGGACCGTATGGGTTTGAACTGCGAAGAGTGACTGTATCGAGATGTAGCTCCTGGGCAGCATAAAGGGAGTATTGCGTGGCAATGAGTTTGTGGAGGCCATAAAAACTTAGTGGATTGGTAGGGTGAGACTCACTAACAGGATTTGATTGCACTTTCCCGTATTCAAGGCGTGAACTACTAAACAGTACTCTTGCTTTTGGACAATGCTTTTTTACCAGATGAAGTAATTGGATATGGGCAAGGGTATTAAATTTCAAGCTTTCTTGTTCATTTTGATTACTACGCACTTGTCCCGAGAATCCAACGAGATTAATGATCACGTCGGGCTTTTTTTTGAGAGCAAGGGTTAAGGCACCTTTGTCCATAATATCCGCGACGATATGCGAAGTGATTTTAAATGATTTTGGCATTGGCGAGTGGGAAAAGGTTTGAACCCTAGCTCCAAGTTCAACTAATTTTGAAGCCAGATTGAGACCAATAAAGCCCGTGCTGCCGAGGATAAGAAATTTTCTAATGATTTGAATCATAAAATTGACTCGTCTTTTTTAGTAGTTCAATTTCTCTTTGAAGCCATTTGTCTTGAGCGAATTTTTTTTGGATGGTAAGGCGTGCATTTTTCCCCAGGCGTTTTGTCAACACTTTATCTCCTAAAATTGTTTTAATGGCTTGGGCAAGACTTTTGGGATTTGGGCTACACAGTAGGCCATTTTTTCGGTGATTAATTATAGCACTGATACTTGGGATATGACTGCCAACAACCGCTGCTCCACAACTCATGGCTTCAAGGAGGACTTTGGGGTGTCCTTCAATCGTTGATGGCAAGACGAAACATCGGCAAGCAGATAAAATCTTAGGTAGTTCTTGGTGAGGAATTGGATCAAGGATGGTGAGACTAACATGACATTTTTTTGCAAGGAGGAGAAGGTTTGTTTTCTCACTACCTTTGCCAATGAAGGTAAGACGAGTGTTTGATGCTATAAGCGGTATTGCTTCAACCAGGGCTGGAAGGTTTTTGGTTTTTTCAAGTCTGCCGATAAAGAGAACATCGAACTTTTTTTTGACTGGTAAAGGCTGAAAGAGTTTGGTATCAACGCTATTGGGAATCACAGTAATCGTTTTCCCTGGATATTTTTTTACGAGGTACTTTTTTAGCTCTTCGGTTGTGACAATAACCGCATCGGCAAAATGAATAACCAGTGGTTCGATAATCCTAAATAGTATTCCTTGGACGGGTTTTCCTTCACCTTGGGCCATCTGGGCGTAGTGATAGCCGTAATTAATAACCAGTGGTTTACCAAAAAAAATCTTGGCAAAACTGGCTGGAATTCCGCCTGTTAGCTGGAGACCTCGAACGATGTTTAGCTGATGAATAATTGAGGTATAGAAAAAAGGCATCAGCAGAGCGTAGAGGTAGCGATGCACTCTATAACGGTTGGGAAGAACACTGACATTTCTTAAAGGCTTTAACGACTCATCACCATAAGAGAAGATATAGACGTGTTCAAACTGTTTGGCAACAGGAACAATTTTTTGACTAAACAGGAGGTCGTACTGACCTTTTTTTTTAAAATCAGCGATACTTTCACCGATGGCCAGGAAAAGTCCTAATTTCATTGGTTAATTATTGCGTTATAAAGTAATAGGTGTTGGTTCAGTGGTTGATCGTTAAATTTATATTTTAAATGGGACCTTAATTTAAGAATATTTTTTGATAAGCGTCTGTTTGTTTTAATGGCTTTTATAATACCGAGGGAAAAAGCTTTTACCGTAGGTTTAGTCACGATACCAGTTTTTCTGTGATTGACAATTTCTGGCAATCCTCCCCTATCGGTTACCACCAAAGGTACACCTTTTGCTAATGATTCAAGGGCTACTCTACCAAATGGTTCCTCCCAAAGGGAAGGAACGACAACAAGTTTAGCTTTGCCAATGCGATTTAGGGTTTCTTGGTATGGACGTTGGCCAACCAATTCGATTCTCTCTCTCCATTTTTTCTCTGTAATCATATTTTCTATCGTTGTTTTGAGAAAACCTTCGCCTACCAATTGGAGTTTGAGCTTCGGAAACTTTTTTGCTATAAGAAAGAACGATTGAATTAATAAAAGGACGCCCTTGCCTGGAGTTAATCTCCCAACATAGAGTACTGTTTTTCTCATCCTCTTATCTCTTCTTCTTTTTGGAAAATTCATCATATTGTAGATGACCTTCGCATGCTTAATTCCATTTTTAGTGTATATCTCTCGCTGCTTTTTGCTGATAAGGATCAGCACCTCGACCCGTCGGGCAAAAAACTGAAGAATAAGAGCTACGAGTTTTGCTCTTACTCCTGATAGTAAGAGAATGAATTGGTAAAAAACGTTTGCTTTTTTATGATAAATCCTAAGGTATGAGATATACTCACGAAAAATAAACTCGAACATCGAACACTTTTTGTACCCCTTATTCTTTGATAAACATACGCCGTAGGGGCAAAGTATCTGATAGTCTCGAATTGTGGCAACCACGGGGATTCGCGTCAGGAGTTTGACGATCCAACCAGCAGGCAAATAATATTTGCCTTGAAGATGAATAATATCCGCCTTGATACGTTTGCTTAGCCAAAATAGGCTCCAGGTCGTTACAAGATACCACAACCCATTGGTAAACCACAGCGGAGTGACTGTCGCTTGGCGATGCTTATGGAGTTTAACCAAGAACGGAAAACGCCTAATTTCAATGTTTTCCCAAATCTCCTTCTTTCTAGCTCCATAATTTGGTGTAAGAATGACCACTCGGTGACCCTTTTTTTGTAACCCTTGAGCCAAGTAGAAAGTGCTCCATTCAGAGCCGCCGCGATCAAACGGATAGAAGTATTCAACCACCATAATGATTGTCATAAAGATTTTTTTTGGGCTGCAATTTGAAAAGATGCACTTTCTTCGGGAAGAAATCTTAAACTCGCTTTTCTGATTTTAGTACACAGGCAATAGAAAGATAATGAAAAGGCACCAAATAAGTCGATCAGCCCTATGAAAGGCATATCAATTCCTACAGGTTCCACTCTGATAATTTTGAATCCCAAAGATTCAAGCAGACGGTTGATATTTTTTTTTGAGAATTCAATCTTATGATCTGAATCTGATAAGGAAGATATTCCAATTTTTCTCTGCCATCGTTTCCAAGAAGTATTTTTATTTGGAACCGAAAGCAATAATATCCCATTTGATTTCAGCATTCTTTTTACCTCTTTTAGAGCAAAATTGCGACGCTTAAGATGCTCAAGAACAGCAAAAAAAAAGACTGCGTCAAAACTTTTCGCCCGAAATGGAAATTTGAAATTCGCATTATGATAAGCAAAGGTAACACCTTTAATTTTTAGATCGCTTGCGACTTGTCTAGCGTTGTGCAGCGCTTGTACATCAATATCCAAACCGTAGATACATTTTACATAAGGAATTGCAAAAAAAGCATGTTGTCCTTCATGACAGCCAATATCAAGAACTGTAAATGATTTCTTAAGAAAAGAAAGGTACCAAGTTTTTCCGTCTTTAATAAGATGTTTAGGATGAAGTGGAACACGACATTTTCCTGTCCAATAAACGACTCTGCACGAAACAGCAGACAACATATCAGTCTTTTTAATTAACAATGTAATAAATCTTGAAACAAAAAAAAATAAATTGTTGTTACTCATATTGGAAATACCGCCTATATACAGATTTTTTTATTCCAATCGGAATAGCGCTTGAAATTAATAAAATTATTATAGGCAGGATGTATCTCAGCGAATAACCGTACTTTGTTAATGCTTTAATTCCAGCGCGAACGGCTGATCTTTGAACAAAAGTAAGATTTGTAAATGAAACTGATGATAAAGTTTTTCGATAATCTAACAAATACCAAGGTAAATTATGAAATTTTGTGAACCTACCTAAACGTAACCATAAATCATAGTCTTCTGCACCATTTAGAGTCTCATCATAATTACCTAATTTCTGCAAAAGAGATTTTCTCATCATTACTGCAGAATGAACAAAACCTCTCGACCAAAATAGGCGAGTTTTTATCGATGCGTCATCGATTGGTGCACGAATGAAACCTCTTTTTTTTCCGTTTTCGTCTATGATTTTGACCCATGAACCAAGTACCCCTATATCTGTATGGAATTCAAGAAAATTCAATTGTTTCTCAAATCGTTGAGGATGAGAAATATCATCCGCATCCATTCTAGCAATGTATTGCCCGCGAGCCAATTTCAGTCCTTGATTTAGCGACTTGGCGACGCCAAGCCTGCGACTGTTTTGAATAACACGCACCCGAGAATCTTCATATCTTGTTATGCGATTCATCGTTAGATCTCGGGAATAGTCATTAACAATGATTAATTCGAAATTTGCGTATGTTTGCCGAAGTATGCTTTCAATTGCAGCACATACGTAGCGCTCAGTATTGAACACTGGCATGATAACGCTAATCATTTTTCTTTTTTTCTTTGTCAGTCTCATACCAGATAAACTCATTATTTTCAAATTTTTCAAATTTTTCATCAAGAAAAAGTTTGCTTTCTTCAGTCAAGGTATCATGGGCTCGGGGCCGAATGATAAGTCTGTAGCGATATGCGAGATCTTTGTTAATTGTTGAACCGAAATCAACTGAACGATCAGCGTAAAATCCTATAAAAACATTATAAAATTCTTGGTATGCCAAAGACGCGATATAAGCTCTCTCACCCGAAACACTTTTGACATTGATAAATCTTGCCACAGAAACCCCCTTTAGATTCATATCGCTGGATAAAAGCGCCCTAGCAAATGGTAATCGCTCAACAAAAATCCAAATAATGGCAAAAGTGATAAAAGTTTGTCGACCTAAACTAAAGGGAATTTGCCGTGTAATTATATCTAAGATTTGTGCTGATGCAAGTACTAGAAATGGCAAAAGATAGTAAATCATATAGTCATGAATAAATACTAAATTCTGAAAAAAAATGAGGTGAAAAATACCAAAAGCAAATAACATGTACAAAATTGTATCCATGAACGATAGGGAATTTTTTCTTATTAAGACTATTGAACGAATAAACCATATCCCTGTTAATACTAAGATAAAATTTGTATAGTAGATTTTCAAATATTGAAATTCCTGAAAAATATACTTAGCGAATGAATAACCGTAAATTGCAGCTGTCCTATAAGGGTTAAAGCGATCAAGAAAAATTGAAAATAAATTTCCGCCAATAAAACTTCCTGTCAGAATTTTGACATGAAATAGATGAAGAATAAATAAAACAACACAAAGCGGAATTAGCATAAATATGCGCAAATCCCGTTTAGTCTTTCTGGTAATAAAAAAATAGTGCAATATTACAGGCAGACTCATGTAATATCCGGTCCAGTTAATTAAACCTCCGATTAAGACACCAACCATCATTAAAATAAAATTCACTGTATTGTGATGCTTCAAGAAACGCGTATAACCAACTAGTGTCAACAGAGCAAATGCCGGTACGATCGTATCGTGTACAGGAAGTTTACCAAAGTAAATTACGATTGGAGTTCCAGTCGCGATAAGAGCTGCTACAAACCCGGCGTTATCAGAAATGAGTTCTTTGCCCAACATGTAAATAAATGCAGTCATCAGAAGGGAAGCTATAATAGGCACCAGACGTGCTGAAAACTCTGAAATACCAAAAAATTTAAAACTCACGGCAAGCAAAAGTGGAAGAAGCGGCGGATAATGAGTCAAAAATCTAAAGTCTTTCTCCTGAACAACATCGGTATTCAATATTTGTCCTAAGTGACTCTTAACCAACCCGTAGCGAAGGTAGTTACGAGCAATATTACTGTAAACAACGCTATTCCAGTCATGATGACCGATAAACGGCTTGTCAGCGTTATAAAAGAGTACTAACGCAGCAAAAATTAGAATCAGAAAAAGATTTCTATTCATGCGACCGTTTCTTCACGATGCTTTTGTAGAGCTTGTAGGTTTTAGCTGATATATCATCCCACTGATAATAGTTTTTTACCATTTTATAACCTTTTTTTCCCAGCATTTTTTTATTTTTTGATCGATAAATTCTTTCCAAGAATCCAGCCAGAGAGTATTTATCAACGTCATCGGTTATATAACCGTTCACCCCATCGGTTACAATCTTTTTAAGTTGACCAACGTTTGAAACAGCCACGGGAATTTTTGCAGCCCAAGCTTCTAAAACGGTCAACGGAAATCCTTCGTAGTATGAAGGTAAAATAAATACTTGCGATTCTTTATATGAACGTATCAACTTTTTGCCTGTTACTGATCCAGCTAGGTAAATACTACTATTGATATGTAATCTTTTAACAAGCAACTTTAGAGATTTTTTTTCTGGTCCATCACCTACTATAACTAATTTTGTTCTCTGCCCGATCTTATTATTAAATAACGCATAAGCTTGCACAAGATTAAAAAGATTTTTTTGCGGGTGTAACCTGCCTACGAAGATGAAATGGAATGGTTTTCTTTTTTTGGGTGTCACTTGATCAAACACTAACGTATCTACGCCATTAGGAATGTAAATTTTGTTTTTCGTTCTACTATCTATCTTTAGAAGTGATTCATCAACAAATATTTGGGCGTCGTAAGTTAAGCCGAAAGTCAAAAAGCGATCGAGAACGCAAAATATGCTATCGATTATGCCATTTCCAGTGAGATCTCTTCCCGAGACATGAACTGTCATGACAACAGGTTTGTTTTTAATGATTGATATAAGCTTAGCTATTAGTAAAGGAGTAAACGGATGAATATGCAAAATATCAAAATCGTGCGTCATTAAGTAACGAAAGAGATGGACAAGAAATTGAATCCTTCTACTGAAATTTTCAAATTCACCCTGAGGAGGAAGATAGACAATTTTTAGATTGGAAACTATATTAGAGAATTTTTTCCAGTCGGCATTTTTTGTTAATAATTTACTAGTAACGATTTCAACATCAATTGGGTACATTTTCTTAAGACGTCTTGCTATTTCGAAAACATGTCTAGGTCCGCCACCAATGTTAGGAAACCAATGATCGATGATTATTAATACTTTCATAGAGTAACTCCGTATCTTTGGCGATTACCTTCCAATTGTAGCGCCGAACAACGTCTTTTGCTTCAAATTTAGCCCGTCTGTAGAGTGAGACATTTGTCAGAAGTTTACAAATACATCGATATAAATCTTTTGGATCTTGCGATTCAAAAAATAATCCTCCTTTACCCATTGTGACTTCTTGATTGACGGGTAAATTTGCGACCACATGAGGAGTACCAAGCGCCATGGCTTCAACCGTAGTTATTCCAAAACCTTCAACTGTCGAAGGATGACAAAATATGTCGGCACTCTTGATATAGCTTAGGAGAGTCGTGTGTTTTTTTACATGACCCAGCATAACAACGTAACTAGTTAGGTCAAGTCTCTTGATCAGATTCCTTATTCTGTTTTCTTCCGGCCCCTGTCCTATGATAATAGCTTTACCTTTAGGAAAATCTTTACGCATAAATGATAACGCCACTATCAAATCTTTTACTCGCTTATAGGAAACAAGTCGTGAAGCGCAACATATTAATGGTCTTGCTTTATTAATTTCCGGAATTTTTTTTATCGAATTAATTTCTTCAAAATCAACTCCGCAAGGTATAACTTTAACTTTCTCACTTTTTACTCCGTATCTAACTAATTTCCATTTAACCTGATTACTTATGGCTATATAGCCATTAAAAGAATGGTGGAGATTATATCGTTCCAAAATACATCCCAGCCAACCGTAAAATGTTCCTGTGATTTTATTCCATCGTCCTAACCATAGATCCGGATACCAAGCTACAACGGGAATGTTTTTTTTTCTTGCTATGTGCCATGCAAGCGGATGAGTAAGAAAATTACTCCCATCAACAAGATCGGCTTTTATTTGTTTTGCAACCTGCAGAGCACCCTTTATAAAAAGTGCCCGCTCTGTTATATCACCAAGGTGAGAATATTTCCTTTCTGCGCCAACACGATAAATAATAAAATTATACATTTTCTCTTTTTTGGGTGCGCCTAAGATTTTTGACGTTATGACTGAAATATTATTTGTTTTAGCAAGTTCTTTCGCCATAAAAAAACTTCTGGCCTCTACGCCTCCAGTAAAATCTCTGTCTTTTGATGTGGGAAAAAATTCAGTAATGAAGAGTATATTCAAGATTTTCGCTTCCTCTCCTTGAAACCTTCGGATAGGGTTAACTTCCTAACGAGCTCTGTAATCTCGTGTCTAACATCTTCGAGTGCAATTGACAGGCGGAATACTAAATAAAACAGTAAAGCTATTGAAAGATAAACTACAATGTCTGCTCCTCTACCTATTCCAAAAAAGAACGCCAATTTGCTCGTTAACGAAGGATTTAAAATACCAATGACAGCAGTAAAAAAAACTCCAGACCAGAAAATGAAGCTTCTCACTGTCACGTTGCCTTTTTTAAGTTGGATTATTACCCGACTAATTGCGAATAATAGAAAAAAAGAAAGTAGAAACTGAATCAACATAGCTTCAGCTCATTGAGCGTATAAAAAGTTTGGTAACGACGGCAGCGGCATTGCTGATTTTTTGCCCTTTGGTCAGTGAGTAATGGGTATATATAGCTTTTATTGGTACTTCAGCGATCTTTAATTTATTTCTTTTTATTTCTTTAAATATTTCCGATGATACTTCCATGCGTTGCGTGCGAAGCTCAATACAGTTAATAGCTTTTTTTGAGAAAGCACGAAAACCAGATTGAGAATCAGATGACCAGATTCCGAAAAAAATCCAAGTCGCTATATTCGACATAATGTTTATCAATCTTCTAGATAACGGCATTGAAGATTTTTTAAGAAGTCGGCTTCCTACTACAACGTCAGCTTGTTTATTTATTATAGCCCGAATTAAATGTTTTATATCAGATGGTTTATGCTGACCATCGGCGTCTAGCGTAACCAAGATGTCGATTTTATTTTTTTTTGCAAATTTAAATGCCGTACCTAAAACACCTCCTAAACCCCTATTAATAAGATGGCGCAAAACAATAACCCGATGTTTTTTTGCCACTTTTAATGTATCGTCGCTGGATCCATCATCTATTACCACAACCAATATCTTACCAATCCCGTTTATAGTTCCGGGTATAGATGAAAGAATCTTTCCTATCATTTTATCTTCATTGAATGCTGGGACAGCAACCATCAAACACGGTTTGTCATGGACCATGATAAGTATTTGCGGGCTATTATATCAAATGGCTAACTTACCCAAAAACCGAGCGTGAAGAGGAAGGTAAAAATCGTAAGAAGACAAAAAAAAGCCGAGGCTAGAGCGAATTTAAGATATTTATTTTTAAGCAATCCAAGATAGATAAAAACCGGAAAAGCAACTAAAACATATCTCGGCATGCTGGAAAAAGTGCCGGTGAAAGAAGGTAAAAGTATAGCTAGCCAAGAAAAAATTAAATAAGATCTTCGAATATTTTTTTTAAAAGCGGCAATGAGAAAAATGCAAACACTTAAAAAACTGGCTAGTTCCCAAAAGGCAACCCAAAAATTATACTCTGTATAAGATACCGTAATAAAAATTTTTAAATAACGATATATTACCTGGACTGGGAAAACAATTCCTGATCCGCTGCGTTCTGCGCCAAAAACAGGCTGCGCATGCCAAAAATAAATTGGATCATGAAAAAACCAATAGAGATAAAACATGTAAGCTATTAGACCTAAAGGAATAATAAATAACCATAAGACTTGCTTATTAGTTTTTTTTGCCGTAATTTCCTTTTGACTCCAGGCTTCATACAGCAGTGCCGGAAGTAAAAAAATACCAACAAATCTTGTTGCCGATGCGAGTAATCCAAAAATTCCCGCGCTTAACCAGTTTTTACTTCTTGACGCATAAAAAGAAGCTACTACCAGAAGAAGGAATAAACTTTCAGTATAGTATGATCCGAGAAAAAAGGATGTGGGGAAAAAAAGAATAAAAAGCAAGCTCAATAAGGTCTTATCCTTGCTAAAATCGAGATTCACTAGTCGATAAAAAGCAAATAAAAAAATTAAACACAAAAGATTAGTAATTATCAATCCGGAAAAAACAACAGGAGTGTGAGTATAAGCTGCTATTTTACCCACGAGCACTGGGAATAAAGGGAAGAACACTTGAGTAAATTGTGCCCAATAACCTTTTTGAGCTATAGTAATATAGTGAACTCCATCAAAATTTGCGAATTTCCACAGGAACGGCGGTAAGCCTGAAGGAACAAGTAACTGTTCTGAGTAAGGAAAATGAGGTGAAAAAGAAAAAAAAACTCCTCCCAAAAAAGCAACTAAAAAGAGATAAATTCTCCAAATAGTAAATATTAAAATGATTTTTTTTGCAGCACTTAACGAACTAATGCTCATGCTTTAACATTTTATTGTAAACTCCGATTGTCTGATCTGCCACCTTGTTCCAGGAAAATTTTTTTGAGTTCTGGATTAAGGAACTCTTAATATCATTTATCTTTTCGTCGGATAAATTTAGGATCGTACTCAATTTAGAAACAATTGAAACCGTATCTTTCGGATCAAAATAGAAAGCTGTATCAGAACAAATTTCCCGGTGAACGGGAATATCTGAAACGGCTAAGATACAACCGCAGGCCATAGCTTCAACGACAGGCAAAGCAAATCCTTCATAAAAAGACGGTTGAACATAAACTGAAGCAAGATTGTAAATTGATATTAGATCTTCCGTCGGAACGAAACCGAGAAAATTTACCCGTTGTGTGAGCCGTTGTTTCTTAAGGTGTTTATCCATTGTTCTCTTTTCGGGAAGTAAATTATTTTTAAACGCCTCGCCAACTATCACTAATGAAATATCTGTGAATTTCTTACAGATTTCAGAAAACGAAGCGAGTAAAGAAAATATATTTTTGTTTGGATTTAAATCACCCACGTATAGAATAAATCGATCACTCAAATTATACTTTCTTTTAGTACGGTCCAGGTAAGATTTGTCTGATGTATGGCGGAAATTTTCTCCCGCTGCGAGATAAATAACGTGTATATCATTTTCACGATAAGAAACTTGCTGGATAATATCTGTCTTTGACATTTCCGAGTCGGTTATAATTTTTTTTACCCCTTTTAGACTCATTCGTTGTATCTGGTAAATTATGCTGCCTTTAATCCCCCGGGGAAAATACTCCGGGAAAAGTATCGGGGTTAAATCATGGACTGTCACCACAGTCGGTTTGAATTTTAAGATTGGTAAGCTAAGGAAGAATGGTTCAAAATATGGATAATGTATAATATCTGCCGAGAACCATCTGTGTCTGTCTTTACTGCCGAGTAAAACATCTACCCCAGCGTGTTGTTCTAGCGCATTGATGAGCCGCCTGGTATACCAACCCGTTCCACGATGCTTATGTCCGCTAGTCAGAGGTCGATCATCAAGAGCGACTATCATGTTGTATTTCCCAATATTTAGTATAAGCTGCTGGAAAGCGTAGACCAGAAAACAAAGCAAAAACCAATCCCGGAAAGCCGTCGATGAACCCAAGATGCCGAAGATAGATGGATGAAAAAATAATTACTGGTTTAACAAAAAAAAAGTTGATGAAAGAAAAAACTGATATCACAGTCTTTTTTTGCCTCAGCTCTTCTAAATCTAAATTGGTATATCGATTCCATTTCTCGAGATATACAGCAAAATTGCGGTAAGGGAAATGAAGTAGCGGTTTATTTAAATTTCCCAATCTTCCTTCAACAATAGCCTGTTCGTGAACGTTTCTGCAAGGAAGTTTTCCCATTCCTCTTCGGTAAAGCCTAAGGGTGGGGTCGGGATATTGCCCGCCTTTTTTAAGAAATTGCCCAAGAAAAAAATTCTTTCGCTTAATCCAAAAACCATTCTCTATCGGATTTGCAGATATAATAGTCATGATTTCGGTTGCAAGCTCTTTATTGACTTGTTCGTCAGCATCTAGCTGCAAAATCCAGTCTCCGTTAGCTGCGTCGATGGCTTTTTGTTTGTTGATATGGAATATGGGTGGATTGGAGGTTTCAATAACCTTGGCCTTAAAACTTCGGGCAATAGTTACGGTTTGATCACTCGATCCTCCATCAACGACAATAATTTCCGAGGCAATGTTTTTAATAGAGTCAAGACACTCTCCTAAATTATTTTCCTCGTTGTATGTCGCTAGACAAATCGAGAGTTTCATAATTGTAAACGCTTCTCTACAAATACGCCGAATGAGAAATTCTTTCTTTTTATTGGCACCGTTCTTGTATCAAATGTACTATACCACGTCTCTAAACGTTCTTGATATTGCGGCTCTCGCTCAACTATCAGATATATCATCTCACTTTTTTTTGCTAAGAGACGAGCTTCATGTAAATGTTTGTTGGGAACGTAGTCTGGAGGTTTATCAGGTAAGTAAGCCAAATCTGCCGGTAGGTAAGTATGTTTTGTTGCACTGCGCCACCAGAACAGATACTGGTAAGGATAGTCGTACACGCCTGGAGTATAAGTGTAAACAGAGAAACCTTTCCCCCTGGTATCCCGATAAATAAAATCGACGACTTCATTTTGATGAAAAAAAATCGATGGGTCATTTATGTATTTTTTCTTGCCTGCAAAAAGATACAACCATGGTTCAATCATAACAAAAAAAACTATTGCAAGAACAGCATAAGTAAGAAAAATCATATGAAAATTAACTAACAGCCATTCAATTGCCAGTGCTAGGGATAAACAGTAAATAATAGGAACACCCGCGACATACCACGCTTTTGCTTCTTCCGGGTAGATCACCAGAAATAAAAATATGCCGACTAAAAGACTAATAAGAACTCTCATTAACCGTCGGCGTGACTCAAATCCTTTATTAAAATTCAACGAGGATAAATAGACCACCATGATTCCTAAGAGACAGCCAGAAACCAACAGATTATTGCCAAAGGTACGGTTCCAGGTTTGAATCAGCAGATCGAGTCGGTTTACTGTGCGCATGGAAAGCGGTAGGTAACCTTCAAGGGTTTTATTTTTACCCTGGAAATATAAGACTACGGATTTGGTTTCAAGTAGATTATGGCGAAGTTCAAAGACAATTTGCGGGATGAAAGGAATGATAAAAAAAACACATGCAATAAAAAGCATCTTTCTCTTCCGTAAGACAGGAGGTCTATCATAGAGCAGGAATAAAATGCTTCCCGACATTGCTGCCAAACCATAGACTGGTTCAAAATGGAAGGATAAACTAAGCAGCAAAAAAGTAGCGATAAGGAAAAGGTCGTGTTTTCTGATTTTATATAGACTAATAATAAGAACAAGAGTTATAAGCGGTAAAACATTAGCATGGAACGCTACAAAAGTGAATTGAAGTAAAAGCGTCGAAAAAAGAATAAAAAATGCCGTCAAAACAGCTAAAGGAACACTCGAAAACTCATTCATCACCCAGATATAAGCAACAATAGCGCAAATTAAAATTATTAAACCCATGCTAACCGCAGCAGCCGATGGATTGCCAGCAGACAAGATAAAGGGAATTGCCAAAAAATAGTACCAGCCGGGACCAAAAAATAC